>NZ_VRUX01001079.1:0-817 GCF_008039885.1 Methylobacterium sp. WL103 | reverse complement strand
GGGCGGGCTGTCCGGCCGCCGCTGAGCCGGCCTTGCCGACAGGGCCGCCGCTCGTGCAAAGCGTTTCCGGTGCGCCGCACCATCCGGAGACCACGCCCGTGACCGAAGACAACCCGCGCCGGCCCGACCACGCGGTCGACCCGCTCTTCGTCGATCGCCGCTCGCCCCGCCTGTTCACCGGCGAGGCGGTGCCCGAGGCGGAGCTGATGCGGATGTTCGAGGCGGCGCGCTGGTCGCCCTCCTCCTACAATTCCCAGCCCTGGCGCTTCCTCTACGCCCTGCGCGACGACGCGCACTGGGAGACGTTCTTCGGCCTGATCCTGCCGGGCAACCAGAAATGGGTCGCCGGCACCGGCGCCCTGGTGTTCCTGGTTTCGAACGAGCGCATGAAGGTCGGCGACGAGCTCAAGCCGTCGGCGAGCCATTCCCTCGATGCGGGCGCGGCTTCGCTGGCCTTCCAGCTCCAGGCCAACCGCCAGGGCTGGCACGTCCACGGCATGGGCGGCTTCGACCGGGAGCGGGCGCCGGGCGTGCTCAACGTACCCGAGCACCACACCATCGAGGCCGCCTACGGCGTCGGCCGCGCGGTGGCGCCGGCCGAGCTCGACGCGGACCAGCGCGCCAAGGAGGCCCATAACGGCCGCCGGCCGATCACCGACTTCGTCTTCGCCGGCGGCTTCCCCGCCGACCGCGGCTAGGGGCGGGTGGACGCGTCCGGGCCGGGCTTCCGCTGGGACATCCCGGCCCGGTACAACGTCGGCGTCGACGTCTGCGACCGCTGGGGCGCGGCCGAGCCGGAGCGCCCGGCGACCTCGAG
>NZ_VRUX01001078.1:0-818 GCF_008039885.1 Methylobacterium sp. WL103 | reverse complement strand
CCCGCGCACCGAGCCGGCCGAGACCCTGACGCTCTGGACCGCGGCCGGCCTCGCGCTGCTGGGCGGCCTGATCCTCAACCTGATGCCCTGCGTCTTCCCGGTTCTGTCGATCAAGGTGCTCAGCTTGGTGAAGCATTCCGGCGAGGCGCCAGGGCGGGTTCGCCTGCACGGGCTCGCCTACACGGCGGGCGTGCTGGCGGCGTTCCTGGCGCTGGCCTCGCTGCTGATCGCGCTGAAGGCCGGGGGAGCCGGGATCGGCTGGGGCTTCCAGCTGCAATCGCCCACCGTGGTGGCCGCCCTGGCCTACCTGCTCTTCGCCATGGGCCTGAGCCTGTCGGGCATGCTCCACCTCGGCGGGCGGCTCGCCGGCCTCGGCGACGGGCTGACCCGGCGGGCCGGGCTCGAAGGCTCGTTCTTCACCGGCGTGCTCGCGACCGTGGTGGCGACGCCCTGCACCGCCCCCTTCATGGGCTCGGCGGTGGGCTTCGCGCTGACGCAGTCGACGGCCGCCGGCCTCGTGGTGTTCGCGAGCCTCGGCCTCGGCCTCGCCCTGCCCTTCCTGGCGTTGACCCTGTGGCCGGCGGCGCTCCGCGCCCTGCCCCGCCCGGGCGCCTGGATGGACGTGCTGAAGCAGGCGCTGGCCTTCCCGATCTACGCCACGGTCGCTTGGCTGGTCTGGGTGCTGGCCCAGCAGGTCGGGCCGCAGGGCCTGCTCGCCGCGCTGATCGGACTGGTGCTGCTCGGCTTCTCCGCCTGGGCGTGGGAACTCGGCCGCGACGCGCGCCCGGTGCGGGCGCAGCTCGCCCGCGGCCTCGCGG
>NZ_VRUX01001077.1:0-825 GCF_008039885.1 Methylobacterium sp. WL103 | reverse complement strand
AGCCCGGCCGGGTCTACGTCGCGCCGGGCGACCGGCACCTCGAATACGGGCCCGGCCGGACCTTGCGCCTCCTCGACAGCCTGCCGGTCTCGGGCCAGCGTCCGGCGGCGACCGTGCTGTTCCGCTCCGTCGCGCGTCAGGCCGGCGCCTCGGGGCTCGGCGTGCTGCTCACCGGCATGGGCGAGGACGGGGCGCTCGGCCTCCTCGACATGCACGCCGTCGGCGCGCAGACGGTGGCCGAGCACGAGAGCACCGCCGTAGTCTACGGCATGCCGGCGGCGGCCGTGCGCCTCAAGGCGGCCCGCGCGGTCCTGCCACTCGACCGCATCTCCGCCCACCTCTTGCGGCTCGCCATGCCTACTGCCATGCCCGCCACCTCGCCCGGCGCCTGGCCGGACCGGCCGGCATGAACGCCGATGCCGCCACCGCGACGGAGCCCGCCCGCATCCTCCTGGTGGAGGATTCGGAGACGCAGGCGCTGGAGCTGCGCCTGCTGCTGGAGAGCCATGGCTTCCGGGTCGAGCGCTGTGCCACCGCGGAGGCGGCACTGGACCACCTCAACCACGGCCTGCCCGACCTCGTCGTCGCCGACTACCACTTGCCCGGCATGAACGGCGACGAGCTGACGCGCCAGCTCCGGCTGTCGCTGCGCACCCGCGCCCTCCCCCTGCTGATGCTCACCGGCGCCCGCGACGGCGAGCGGCAGGGCCTGGAGAGCGGCGCCGACGCCTACGTCGCCAAATCCGGCGACCGCGACCTGCTGATCCTGCGCATCCGTGCCCTGTTGCGCGAGCGGCTGGGCAGCGTGGCGCCCGGCGCCGGGGA
>NZ_VRUX01001076.1:0-827 GCF_008039885.1 Methylobacterium sp. WL103 | reverse complement strand
GCGCTGGCGCGAATTGCTCGCCGGCGCCGGCGTGCGCCGCGCCGCGATCTCGGGCTCCGGCGTGTTCCGCGACGAGGCCTCGGACCTGCGGCTGCGGCAGGTGTTCTTCGACGGGGTGATCGAGACCTTCCAGGTGGTGGTGCCGGCCTTCGGCACCCTCGAAGGTCCGTTCCAGATCACCGCGCTCGAATATCGCGGCGACCACGCCGGCGAGGTCACCTTCGACATGAGCCTGGAATCGGCCGGCGCCGTCGCCTTCACCGCGCTCTGATCCAGCACGGACATCCCGACGGCAGTCGGCCAGCGCGACCGCGCGCCGCCGCGGGTGCGGCGGGCGCCTTCGACCGGTTTGGGTCGAAGGCCACCAAGCCGAGCATCCCGACCTTGGGAGGCCAGCGCGACCGCACGCCGCCGCCGGTGCGGCGGACGCCTTCGGCCGAGCCGGTCGAAGGCCACCCAAGGAGACACCCATCCATGGCCAACCGCAGGCGCGGCGAGGTGCCGCTCGATCTCGGGGGGACCCGCTACACCCTCTGCCTCACCCTCGGCGCCCTGGCGGAGCTCGAGGACGCGTTGCAGGCCGGCGGCTCGTCGTAGAGGCGGAACGCCCCGCCCATCAGACGGGCGAGCGCCGCGTCGGTAGAGAACCGCGCGATCAGCGCCGCCCGCATGGCGAGGAGCGGGCTCGGCGCGGGCGGCGCGACGGAGGGGATGCCGCTCATGCGCTCGCCTCCGGCAGGGCCTCGACGTGGCAGACGAGGTCGCGGCCGCGGTCGTCCGGGTCGAGGATCGCCCGGATGGCGAACCGGCGCGGGCCGGCGGCGAGC
>NZ_VRUX01001075.1:0-829 GCF_008039885.1 Methylobacterium sp. WL103 | reverse complement strand
GGCTCGCCCTCGGCGGCGGCGCCGCGCGCGGCTGGGCGCATATCGGCGTGATCCGCGCCCTCGACGAGGCCGGCATCCATCCCGCATGCGTCGCCGGCTGCTCGATCGGCGCCGTGGTCGGCGGCTGCTTCGCCGCGGGCAAGCTCGACGCCCTGGCCGAGTTCGCGCTCTCGCTTACCCGCCGCCGGGTGCTGGGCCTCCTCGACCCGCGCCTGTCGGGCTCGGGGCTGATCGGCGGCGACCGCCTACGCCGGCGCCTGATGCGCGACCTCGGCGACCGCCTGATCGACGACCTGCCGGTCGGCTTCGGCTCGGTCGCCACCGAGCTCGGAACCGGGCACGAGGTCTGGCTCACGCGTGGATCGCTGATCGAGGCTCTGCGCGCCTCCTACGCCCTGCCCGGCCTGTTCGCGCCGGTCGAGCGCGACGGGCGTCTCCTGATGGACGGCACGCTGGTCAACCCGGTGCCGGTGACGCTGGCCCGCGCGATGGGCGCCGACCTCGTCGTCGGCGTGAACCTCGCCTGCGACCCGCGGATGCGGGGCGGCGTGATCCAGCCCGGCGCGGCCGACCCCGTCGAGCAGGTCGTCACCGCGGTCGGCGCCCGGCGCTGGAGCCTGCTCGCGGGCCTCCGCAATCGCAGGGTCGCGCCGTCCGGACCCGGGATCGGCCGGGTGATGTTCGACGCCTTCAACATCACGCAGGACCGAATCTCTCGCGCGCGCCTCGAGCGGGACCCGCCCGATTGCGCGATCGGGCCGGACCTCGCCGCGATGGGACAGTTCGAGTTCCACCGGGCGGCCGAGGCGATCGCCGCCGGCCACGCGGC
>NZ_VRUX01001074.1:0-829 GCF_008039885.1 Methylobacterium sp. WL103 | reverse complement strand
ACCCGGGTCGGGGCCGCGATGGGGGCGACGGGCGCCGGCGCTGCGCCGATGACACGGCGCTTCACCGTCTCTACCACGACCTGCTTGGAGCGGCCATGGGAGAAGCTCTGGCGCACGGTCCCCTGTTCGATCGGACGCTTCAAGGAAAGCGGCTTCGCAGGGGTCTTGCTCAGAGTCTTGTCGCCCGGATTATTCGTGTCGCTCATTCAGCCTGAACCCTGAGGGTTTCCATCGTCGCGTGAACCGGCAACCCGCGGAGCGCCGGCCTGATCCGTCACGGCATCGTCTTGCAGAGGGGGAGCATCCCCGCCGTATCCGGCGGATCCGCGCTCCTCGATCGCCGCGGCGACGCCCTCGAAGGAGCGTAGCCGACGCCAACGCGCCAGGCAGCCGGCGGCCCCGACTCCTGCGACGAGCGCAGCGTGTATCACATGATCCCGACCTAAGGCCATGTCCAATTCGTCTTCGGACAAGTCGTCAACGATCGGTACGCGGGATATGGCACCGCCGTGGCGCCTGTGCAATGCCGCCGCGATCTTGCGGCGGCCGTCGGCGGCGGCATCGGACGCATGGATCACGGCCGCGACCCGCGGCTGCGCGCCGATCGCGGCCTCGACCTTGGTGAAGCCGGTGACGATGCAGCCGGCCTTGTTGGCCAGCGCGATCGCCTGCCGCAGGTCGGCCCGCAGCCCTTCCGCGATGCGGTCGGGGAGGTCGGCGGCGGCGGTCGCGCCTTGCGTCTTGAACGCCCGGTTGAACGCCCGCTTCTTCACGGCCGTCGCGACGTCCTCGCGGCGCGCGCTGACCCAGGCGCCGGACGCGATGATCC
>NZ_VRUX01001073.1:0-831 GCF_008039885.1 Methylobacterium sp. WL103 | reverse complement strand
GTGTGGCGCCGCGAGATGCGCGGGCGCGGCTACGTCGCGCGCTGGCTGCCGGTGGCGACGGAGGCCGGCACCGTCTCGGCGCTGACCTTCCTGGTGAACCGCGACAGCGACCGCTATTCCGGCCGCCTCACCGAGCCCGAGATCGCCGACCGGATCGCGACCGCCTGCGGGCACCTCGGGTCGAGCGCCGAATACCTGTTCCGCACGGTCGAGGCCTGCGAGGCGCTCGGCATCCGCGACCGGCACCTGTGGACCCTGCAGGCCCTGGTCGCCGATCGGCTGCGCGCCGGCGAGGCTGGCGCAGACGCACCGTAGAGATGGTCGGCATCGGGGGCGTCACGGCCGAAGACGGCGTCGTGGGTTGCGACGCGCGAGATCACGCACTGCAACAACCTGCACATCGCGCGACGGCCCCAGGTTAACGAACCATTAAGAACGGGTTCGCGTGTGCTGTGAATGCAACGGGTGCGATTAACCGTGCTCAACAGAGTTCATCGTGGCGTGCAAGACGATCATTCTCGGTTAGACAGAACGGGCAACCGCCGCCGCGTTGATTCGCGCCGCCGCCCACGAGCTTCCAACCTTGAGATCCATCATGTCGTTACGCACCGCGATCGTCGCAGGCCTCGCCGCCGTCACGGGCCTCCTGGCCGTCTCGACCGCGCAGGCGCAGACGACGACCATTCCCGGCGAGCAGGTCGGCCTGGCCACCGGCGCGCCGCTGCCCGAGGGCGTCTACGCGATCAACACCTTCATCTACCGCCGGCCCGACGCCACCTTCGGCGCCGACACCGCGATCAACATCCCGGTCCTGGTCTGGTCGACCCCGCT
>NZ_VRUX01001072.1:0-835 GCF_008039885.1 Methylobacterium sp. WL103 | reverse complement strand
GGCCCGCGCGGCGGGCTCGCAGGCGCCGATGCGGGCGGCGAAGGTCAGCGTCGTGCCGAAGTCGGCGGCGATCAGGGCGATCGCCAGGGCGGCGAGCGCGAGGCCGTAATGGCCGAGCACCACCGGCCCGGCGACCTTCGCCACCATCACGAAGGCCGCGAAGCCTGCCAGCAGGTAGATCCCGCGGCCGGCCGCCTGCCCGACGAGGTTGATGCCGTAGCGCATCCCCCTCCGGTCTTGGCCCGTGTCGGTTCGATTCACCACCATACGCATCTTTCGGTGATTTTCGCCGGAAGAATGCTACCTACGATTGTAGGATCGCACGGCCCGGACGGGCATACCGCGAAAACGCCCTATGGTTGCGTCTATAAGTATTATACAACCGTAAAGAGAGTGGCATGCCCAAGTCAGCCGACGTGCTCGCAGCCCGTGACCTCGCCGGAACCGATTCAGGCGGCGTCGCCGCGATCTCCTGGGCGGAGACGCGCGCGGCGCTCCGCGCCGACCGGGCGCATTGGGCGCGCCGCATGCCCGGACCGGTGCGCCTGCGCCGCGGCTACCAGGCGATCTGGCTCTATCGGATGTCGCGCTACGCCCACGAGAACGGCTGGCGGATGGCGGCGTGGCTGCTCTGGATCGTCAACGGCTGGCTGACGGGCTCGGACATCCCGCCCTCGACCCGGATCGCCGGCGGGATGTTCCTGCCCCATCCCTACGGCACGATCATCGCGGGCGCCGTCGGGCGCGACGCCGCCTTCGGCTTCCAGGCCTCGATCGGCGGCCTCTACAAGACGCCGGACCGCGACGTCGGCGGCGGCCCCGGCCTGCCCCGCCT
>NZ_VRUX01001071.1:0-839 GCF_008039885.1 Methylobacterium sp. WL103 | reverse complement strand
GCGATGGACCGCGCCGGCTGGCGGCGCGCCACGGTGGCCGCGTTCGCGCGCCCGGTGCTCGACCGGCGTGCGAGCCACGACGCGTTCCTGGAGGGCCACCCGCACAAGGGCCGCCTGAAGGACCTGCGCCGCCGCGCCAAGCGCCTCGGCGAGGCCGGCGCGGTGACCTTCGCGACCGCGACCGCCGGCCCCAACCTCGACCAAGCGGTCGCGGCCTTCCTCGCGCTGGAGCGCGCGAGCTGGTAGGGCAGGGCGGCTTCGAGCCGTCCTGCGCGGCGGATTTTGACGAAGCGCAGGGCCTCGGGGGCGAGGCCGGCGCGCTGATGCGCGGCGACGACGTGGCGGGCGTAGTGCGGATGCGGCGCCCGCGCCCGCGCGAACAGGTCGTCCCATTCGGCCGCATCCGGCGCGTCGGACGGGCCGGCCTCGATCGCGGGCATGTGGACGGCGGGGATCATCGCGGGTTCGCCGTGAAAAGGCCGGTCCAGACCGGGGTCGAGAGGCCGTGGACGCGGTGCGCCGCCAGCGCCAGGATGCCGGCGCGCAGGATCGTGGTCAGCGCCATCCCGAGCGCCGCGCCGATCACCCCGAGATGCGGCACGAGGAGCAGGCAGGCGCCGACGGCCACCGCCAGCATCGCCAGGGTGATGCCGGCGCAGAGCCGCTCACCGCCGAGCATGGTCAGCAAATCCTCGCCCGGGCCGAACAGGCTCGCGGCGACGCTGCCGGCGGCGAGCACGGCGAGGATCGGGATGCTGTCGGAGAATTGCGGGCCGAACATCGCCAGGAGCAGCGGGCTGGCGGCGACGACGGCGAGCGCGACGAGGGCGGTGGCCGCC
>NZ_VRUX01001070.1:0-841 GCF_008039885.1 Methylobacterium sp. WL103 | reverse complement strand
TCGCCGAGCTCGTGCCGGCGGTGGCCGCCTGGGCGCGGGGGCCGCTCGCAGGCGTGTTTTCCGGCATCCTCGACGATCCCCGCGTGTCCCTGCGAGAGATCGACGTGGCGCGCGCGATCGCCGAGCGGCCCGCTGCATGGGACGCCATCCTGCTCGACGTCGACAACGGGCCGGACGGCCTGACACGGGCCTCCAACGACAGGCTCTACGACGCGGCAGGCCTCGGCGCCGCCCGCGCCGCCCTGCGCCCGGGCGGCATCCTCGCGGTCTGGTCGGCAGGGCCCGACCGCAGCTTCAGCCGCCGCCTGCACGATGCCAGCCTGAGCGTCGAAGAGGTCTCCACCCGCGCCAACGGTCGAAAGGGCGGCGCCCGCCATGTGATCTGGCTCGGGGTGCGCTCCGGCCGCGGCTGACTAGCGACTCCCGTTTCTGGCCCCTCTCCGTCATCCCGGGGCTGCGCAGCAGACCCCGGGATCCAGAGCCGCCGACGGTGCCGGGATCGAGCGCGACCTGCGGCTCTGGATTCCGGGCTCGCCTTCGGCACCCCGGAATGACGAGGATGGGGGAGACGCGATCGACCATTTGGATTCGACAGCTACGATCCGCCGCCTTCTCAGGCGATCGTCAGATCCGGGCGCAGAATCCGACCATGCCGGTAGACTCGGACGGGCAAGAGGCGGTCGCCGTGCCGTCGGCGCCTTGCGAGAAGACCGGGGCGCCGGCCTTGAGGCAGTAGGCCGAGACGAAGACCTCGCCGCTCGCGCAGGCGATCGCGCAGCCGGAGGCCGGGCAGGTCTCGCTGCGCACCGCCCGGAACGGTGTCGCGGGAGCCGCGGCGGGC
>NZ_VRUX01000106.1:0-10395 GCF_008039885.1 Methylobacterium sp. WL103 | reverse complement strand
GTGCTGTTCTCCACCGTAGCGGTGGCGCAGGGCTTTCCGGCGCATGCCTCCGTCGCGATGGCGAAGGGCGCGGTCGAGGGCCTCGCCCTGTCGCTGGCCGCCGAGCTCGCGCCGCACGTGCGCATCAACGTGGTGGCGCCCTCGCTGACCCGGACGCCGCTCGCGGCCGCGATCACCGGCAACGCCACCCTGGCGCAGGGTATCGCGGTGATGCATGCGCTCCAGCGCCTCGGCACCCCGGAGGACATCGCGGGGCTCGCCGCCTTCCTCGTGTCGGCCGAGGCCGGCTGGATCACCGGGCAGATCATCGGCGCCGACGGCGGCCGCTCGATGTTGCGGACCAAGGGCTGAGGCGCTTGGCTCCACAAAAGTCGGCCCCGCGAAAGTCCCCTCGCGCCAAGACCCTGCGCTTCGTCCTCGGCGACCAGCTCAACCGCCGCGTGTCGAGCCTCGTCGACCTCGACGACGGGGACGTGGTGCTGATCGTCGAGGTGATGGCGGAGGCGACCTACGTCCGCCACCACAAGCAGAAGATCGCGTTCCTGTTCTCGGCGATGCGCCACTTCGCGGTCGAGCTCGAGGCCGAGGGCATTGCCGTCGACTACGTCCGCCTCGACGATCCCGGCAACACGGGCAGCTTCACCGGCGAACTCGAACGCGCGGCGGCCCGGCACGCCCCCACGCGGGTCGTGGTGACGGAGCCCGGCGAGTGGCGCGTCTGGGCGATGATGCAGGACTGGCGCGACGACCTCGCCGTGCCGGTGGAGATCCGCGACGACAACCGCTTCCTGTGCCCGCGGCGCGAGTTCGCCGACTGGGCCGGCGACCGGCGGGCGCTGCGCATGGAGACGTTCTACCGCGGCATGCGCCGCCGCACCGGGCTGCTGATGGACGGCAAGGAGCCGGTCGGCGGCCAGTGGAACTTCGACGCCGACAACCGCAAGAAGCTACCGAAGAACCACGCGGTGCCGAACCGCCTGCGCTTCGCGCCGGACGCGACGACGCGCGAGGTCTTCGCCCTCGTAGAGCGCCACTTCGCAGGGCATTTCGGCGACCTCGACGGCTTCGGATGGCCGGTGACCCGCGGCGAAGCCCTCGACGCCCTGAAGCACTTCATCGCCGACGGGCTGCCGACTTTCGGCGACTACCAGGATGCGATGAAGGCCGGTGCGCCGTTCCTCTACCACGCGCTGATCTCGCCACCGCTCAATGCCGGCCTGCTCAACGCGGAGGAGGTGTGCCGCGCCGCCGAGCGCGCCTACCGCGAGGGCGCCGCGCCCCTCCATTGCGCGGAGGGCTTCATCCGTCAGATCCTCGGCTGGCGCGAATACGTGCGCGGCCTCTACTGGGCGCGGATGCCGGCCTACGCCGAGACCAACGCGCTCGATGCGACACGCGACCTGCCGTGGTTCTACTGGTCGGGCGAGACCGAGATGAACTGCCTGGCGCAGGTCGTGTCCGAGACCCGGGCGCACGCCTACGCCCACCACATCCAGCGCCTGATGGTGACCGGCAACTTCGCTCTGCTTGCCGGCCTGGCGCCGGCCCAGGTCGAGGAATGGTACCTCGTCGTCTTCGCCGACGCCTACGAGTGGGTCGAGCTTCCCAACGTCCACGGCATGGTGCTGTGGGCGGATGGCGGCGTGATGGGCTCGAAGCCCTACGCGGCGTCGGGCGCCTACATCAACCGGATGTCGGATTACTGCGGCGCCTGCCGCTACGACGTGGCGAAGAAGGCCGGACCGGACGCCTGCCCGTTCAACTACCTGTACTGGAACTTCCTGATGGCCAACGCCGACCGGCTCGAGGGCAATCCGCGCCTCGCCATGCCCTACCGCTCGCTCGCCAAGATGACGCCGGCGCGCAAGGCCGAGATCGCATCCGATGCGGCCTCGTTCCTCGACGGCTTGAGCGCGGACGCGCCGTCCGCGTCACGTGCGATTCCCGATGAGGCCGGTAGGCGCTCGAAGGATCAGCTCCGCATCTTCTGATATCGGCCTATCGGAGCGGGCTCCAAACCGACAAAGCCACGTAGGGGCTCGGCCGCCGTGCGTTGCTCTCGATCTGGACGCCGCCCGAGACGCGAAAATTGTAGGCGCTGATTGCGAAGTCGGTGGCGTGGAGCCCGACGTTCCACTTCGTATAGCCGGACCGGTCGGCGTAGAGGCTGGCCTCCGGACCGAGGTAGGCGCCCCAGGCGCGATAGCCGAGGCCGATCCGGGACCAGGCCGAATCGCGGGCCGAGCCGAGCACCAAGGTGGCCTGGACCAGGGTCTCGTCGGTCGGGCGCGCCCAGACCTCGCCGTGCAGGCGCAGGCCCCACTGTACCGGCAGCGTCGCCTCGCTACGGCCGTCGATCAGGGCCTCGATGGCGCCTTCGGGGCCGGCGTAGAGGGCAACCACGCCCCATTCGGAGAACCATTGATAGCCGACCAGCGTCGCACCGAGCGCGGTGTAGCGCGACAGGCGCACGGGCCCGGACGTCGATGCGCAGACGCAGGGCGTCTCGTTGCGCCGTCCCCCGCCGACGCTCGCCAGCACGGCGAAGCCCGGGCGATCGAGCCTGTCGAGCGCGACCTTGGCGCCGACCGATAGGAAGTTCGCTGCGCCCGCATCGAGGCTGCCGAACAGGAGGGTGTCGACCTCGCCCGCGCACGCCGTGGAACATCCCGGCGCTGTGACTGCGAGCACGAGGCCCGCCACGCGCGTAGCGATCCACCGCCGTCCCGTCGATGCAGCCGGGCATCTCAACGCCGCGCCCCTCATTCAGGAACAAGATCTCAGTCTTTCGACGCGACGATGATGATTGTCGCGTGACCCGCCGTCTTCTCGATTCCGTTGCGGGCATCATTTCGGGGATGATCTGTTGTGGATTTATCAACCTCATGGGCGTCGAATTTACTTCAAGTCGGCAAATGCGTAAGCCGAGCAACTTGAAAGAAAATGTTCTTTGAGGTGGGTTTGCCAGCCTATCAACGATCGACGTCCGACGCGCTCGCACGGCCGCGGGGAAGCGGCGCTTGGCGGCGGTGCGGAACTCGGCTAGAGCCCGCGCCGGGACAGCAACCTGCGGCCACGTTTTGTATTCCGGTGCCCGAACGTCCGACGTCCTCACGGTTCTCGCCAACCAGGAGGGGGACCGCCTGACCGTCGGCGACATCGTCGCGGTCTTGCGGGATCGTGCCTTCGCGCTGCTGGTGGTGCTGCTCGGCCTGCCGAACTGCCTGCCGATGCCGCCGCCGATCCCGCTGGTCTGCGGCCTGCTGCTGCTCCTCGTCGCGGTGCAGATCGCGATCGGCAAATCCTCGCCTTGGCTGCCGAAGGCGCTGCTCGGGCGCTCGGTCGCCCGAAAGGACGTGGAGCGCGCGGTCAAGCGCGCCGTGCCGGTGTTGCGGCGGCTGGAGCGGTGGTCGCGGCCGCGGCTCAGCGTGTTCGAGACGGCGCTCGGCATGCGCGGCATGGGCATCGCGCTGCTGACACTGTCGCTCGCCCTGATCGTCGCGGCGCCGGTGATCGGCCAGATTCCCCTCGGCCTCGCGGTCTGCCTCGTCGGCCTCGGGCTGGTCGAGCGCGACGGCATCCTGGTGCTGGTCGGGCTGGGGATCGGAAGCCTCGGCGTGCTGCTTAACGCCGGCTTCGCTTACGCGATCGTCGCAGGGATCATCAGTCTCTTCCACCTCTGAGCCGAAACGCTCCGAATCGCATCGCTTGAGTTCACGCCTCGAGGTGTCTCGGCTTGACGAGGCGGTAGAGCAGACCGCCGCGCGGGCCGGCCAGCATCGACACGAGATACAGGGCACCCGCCGCCAGCACGATCGCCGGCCCGGTCGGCAGGTCGAGATGGTAGGACAGGCTGAGGCCGGAAAAGCTCGCCAGCACCGCGATCAGCATCGAGGCCGGGATCAGCGTGCCGAGGTCGCGCGCCCAGAACCGGGCTGCGATCGCCGGAAGCAGCATCAGGCCGACCGCGAGCAGGGTGCCGAGCGCCTGGAACCCGCCGACGAGGTTCATCACCACCAGGCCGAGGAAGGCGTAGTGCACCGGGCCGCCGCTGCGACTCACCGTGCGCAGGAACAGCGGGTCGACGCATTCCATCACCAGCGGGCGGTAGATCAGGGCGAGGCCGAACAGGGTCGCCGTCGCGATGCCGCCGAGCAGCAGCAGCGCCGGGTCGTCGAGGGCTAGCACCGTGCCGAACAGGATGTGCAGCAGGTCGATCTGCGATCCGCGCAGCGACACCAGCAGGACGCCGGCGGCGAGCGAGATCAGGTAGAACGCGGCGAGGCTCGCATCCTCGCGGATCACGGTGGAGCGTGTGACGAGGCCGGCGAGCAGCGCGACAGTGAGCCCGGCCACCAACCCGCCGAGCGTCATCGCCGGCAGCGACAGGCCGGCCACGAGGAACCCGACCGCGGCGCCGGGCAGGATCGCGTGGCTCATCGCCTCGCTCATCAAGCTCATCCGGCGCAGCATCAGGAACACGCCGACCGGCGGCGCCGAGATCGACAGGGCGAGGCAGCCGACCAGCGCCCGGCGCATGAAGCCGAACTCGACGAACGGCGCAACGAGATCGATCACGCCGCAGTCTCGCGCTGTTCGGTGGAGGCCGAGTGGTGATGTCCATGCCCATGCCCGTGCTCGTGGGCATGGGCGTGGTCGTGCCCGCCTCCCGGTGCGTCGAGCCCCGCCGCGGCGTGAGCGTGGTCGTGGGCGCAGATCGCGGCATCCTCGTCCCAGGCCTCCGACAGGCGGGTGGCGCGGGCGAGGTTCTGCGGCGACAGCACCGACGCGGTCGCGCCCCAGGCCACCGGCTCGCGGGCGAGCAGCAGGGTTTTTGGGAAATGCGCACGCACCTGCGCCAGGTCGTGCAGGGCCGCGACGATGGTCCGGCCCTCGCCGTGCCAGGTGCGGATCAGCGCGATCAGGTCGTCGGTGGTGCGTGCGTCGACCCCGGTGAAGGGTTCGTCGAGGAGGATCACCTGCGCGTCCTGCAGGATCAGGCGGGCGAACAGCGCCCGCTGGAACTGCCCCCCAGAGAGCGTCCCGATCGGGCGCGCCTCGAAGCCGGACAGGCCGACGGCCTCGAGCGCCCGCTGGACGGCGCCGCGATGGCCGAGCAGGCTGCGCCAAGCGCCGGAGCGCCGCCACAGGCCCATGCTGGCGAGATCGAGGACACTCAAGGGGAAGCTGCGATCGATCTCGTCGGCCTGCGGCAGGTAGGCGAGGGTGCGCGCCGGCATGCCACGCAGGATCTGCCCGTCGAGGCTCGGGATGTCGCCGATCAGCCCCTTGAGCAGGGTCGACTTCCCGGCGCCGTTGGGTCCGACCAGGGCGAGCAGGTCGCCGCGGCGGATGGTGCCGTCGAGGTGATGCACCGCCGGATGCCGGTCGTAGCCGAGCGTCAGGCAGTTCAAGCGGATGTCGCCGGGGGTCGGCGCGCCCGCACTCATGTGCCGAGCGTCCAGGCGATCGCCAGCCACAGCGGCCCGGCGAGCGCGGCGGCCAGGCCGAGGCGGAACGCCAAGCCGCTGTGGAACAGCGACGCGGACGAGGGAGCCGGCGGGCGTGATCTGGGTCTCAAGGGAGGCGATCTTGATCGAGGGGCGCGAAGGCCGGGCGTCGATCCGTTGCCCGGACCGGGTGCGCGGCCTATAATCTCCGGTGATACACTGTAACACCGGCAGCGTTCAATCGCGGTCGGGACGCCAAGGCTGGGACGCAAGGAGCGGAATGCACGACCACGCCGGGCACGAGGGAGGCGCGTGCGGGGCCGACCACGCCGCCGCGACCATGGCGCGTGCCGAGAAGCTCTGCCGCGACCGCAGCCTGCACTTCACCAAGCTGCGCCACGACGTGCTCCAGGCCGTCGCCGAGACCGGCAAGCCGATGGGGGCCTACGACATCGCCGAGCGCCTCAGCGGGCCCGAGCGCCGGGTGGCGGCGGTGTCGGTCTATCGCGCGCTCGACTTCCTCACCGAGAACGGCCTCGTCCACCGCATCGCCAGCCGCAACGCGTTCGTCTCCTGCGCGCACGAGCACGGCGCCGGGGAGGGGCTGGTGTTCCTGATCTGCCGAAGCTGCGGCGGCATCGACGAGACCACGTCGCCGGAGATCGAAGCCGGGCTCGGCCGCACCCTGGAGCGGGCAGGCTTCCGCCCCGCGAGCCGCATCCTCGAAGTCGAGGGCGAGTGCGGCGCCTGCCATGGGCGACAGGGCGACGACGCGCATTGAGGGAGACGGCCGGCGGCGGACGATGCGCTCCCTTCCCACCCACCACCTCATCCTGAGGTGCCGCGTCACCGGCCTCGAAGGAGGTCTGCAGAACGCGCACGATCCCTGGAGGGCTCCTTCGAGGCTTCCGCTTCTCGTCCGCACCTCAGGATGACGTGGATGGTAGGATCAGCCGCCTGACAGGAGTCAGCGCCGCCGAAAATCAGACCCTGGAAACGCTCAGAACGCGTTGCGATAGGCGCGGCGCGAAAACACCGTCTGGAACATGATCTGGATGTCGAACCAGATCGACCAGTTGTCGATGTAGTGCAGGTCGTGGGTGACCCGGCGCTCCATGTCGAGATCGGTCAGCGTCTCGCCGCGCAGGCCGTTGACCTGCGCCCAGCCGGTGATGCCCGGGCGGACGTTGTGGCGCCGCGCGTAGAGCGCGATGCGTCGCTCGAAGCTGCGATCGTGGGCGAGCGCGTGCGGCCGCGGCCCGACGAGCGACATCTCGCCCTTCAGCACGTTGAGGATCTGCGGCAACTCGTCGATGTTGGAGCGGCGCAGGAAGGCGCCGACCCGGGTGATCCGCGAATCGTTGCGCGAGGCCTGCTTGAACACCGCGTCGGATTCCACCTTCATGCTGCGGAACTTGAACACGCCGAAGGGCTGCTGGTTGAAGCCGTAGCGCTTCTGCCGGAAGAACACCGGGCCGGGACTGTCGAGCTTGATCGCAACCGCCACCGCCGCGAGCAGCGGGCTCAGTGCAAAGAGGGCGATGGTGGCGAGCGTCACGTCGAGGATGCGCTTGAGCAGAACCTCGGCAATGCTCAGGGGGCGGCGCCCGATGTTGATGCCCGAGAGCCGGCCGACGCGGGAGACTTGCATGTCGGGGAAGCGGTCGAGCACCGAGCCCGGGCGCAGGTGCAGGGCCGCCGGCACCCGAAGGAACGCGTCGATGCAGCGCTCGACCTCGGCGGTGTCGGCCCAGGGCACCAGGATGAAGACGTCGTCGGGTCGCAGGAACCGCACTACGGAGACCGCGAGGTCGAGGTCCTCGGACATCTGGGCGTGGCGGGTCGCCGCGTCGGCCCGGGTGTCGATTCGGCGGAGGTAGCTCGTGCCGACGACGCGCAGGCCGAGGGAGTCGGCTTCGTTGCTGGCGTAGAAGCGGGCGATGTCGTCCTCGAAGCCGACGAGGTGGACGCGGCTGACCGAGCTGGAGGCCGGCGTCACGCCGCGGCGCACGAGGCCGATCATCGCCGCGTGCGCCAGCATCAGCGCCGGCAGGCCGCAGACGAACAGGGTCAACGCGACGACGCGGGAGACGTCGTTGGTAGTCTTGGTGATGAAGCCCACGACCAGGGCGGCCGCCCACGCGACCAGCCACAGGGCGGCGCTGCGCTGGAGCGACGCCTTCTGCGCCAGCATCGCCTCGATCGCGTATTCCTCGCGCAGGGCCGAGGTCGAGACGATGACGAAGGCGAGGAGTCCCGAGAGCTGCAGGCCCCAGCTCGACGACAGCGGCATCACCTCGCCGTTGAGGATGTAGAAGTAGCCGTATTCGATCACCATCGCGGTCAGAACGATCGACAGCATGTCGATCACCGCCACCGAGGCCGAGATGCCGACGCGGAACGCGTCCCGGCTCCGGCGCGGCAGCAGGGCCGCCCAAACCGTGCGCCGCCGCTCGGCCGAGGTCGGCAGCGGTTGGAAGGTCTCGGGCAGACGATCTTGAAACATCTGGCGCGCCATGTTCCGAACTGAACCGGACAGTGTCCCGAAACGACGCACATCGTGGGTCGCATCGAGCACTCTTGGACGACGGAGCAAGCGTAGGGCCGTGATCACGACGCCCGTGACCTTGCGCTAGACTCTTTCGCCATAAGACGCCGACCGGCGCGTCGCAACGTGAGGAAACTACCGAGAAGACCATTTCCCTAAGTTAAGAACGCAAAAGGAAATTGATTATCGTCGTTACCCTACGGATTCGGTGGGGAATGCGTTTCGCGCTCACGCTTCATATCGTCGTGATGATTTGGAAAACATCACTTCGCAGTAGTCAGCGGCCGCGCGGGTCCGCAAGTCGCGTGACGACCCGGCGGCTTCGACGGGGCGCGCAGACTTGCGTGCATAAGGGGATGAGAGCGGACGCCGAGGGCAGGTGAGGCTTCTAGTGAGAGCGGGCTCGACTCCGTCAAAGCCGTGTTCGAGAGCTTGAAGACTTGGCATCGGCCCCGACGGGCGAGTTCGTCCACCGGCCAGGCACAGTCCAAGCGAAGGCTCGGCTAAATCGAAGACTTGGCTGCATCGAAGCCCCGGCCCGCGTGCGCGGAGGCCGGGGCCGCGCGATCATTCGGCGGCGACGGCGTTCTCGGCTCCGCCGACGGTCTGGATGGTCTCGAAGCCCTCGAACTGCGGATGTCCGAGATAGAGCGGCTTCGTCGTCGGCACGCGGCCGTGCGCCTTGCGGAACTGCTCGGAGCGGGTCCAGGCCTCGAAGTCTGCCTTCGAACGCCAGATCGTGTGCGACGCGTAGAGGATGTGGTCGTCCGCCTCCGGTCCGCGCAGCAGGTGGAACTCGACGAAGCCCTCCATCTCGCCGAGGTGGCTGTCGCGCCCGAGCCAGACCTGTTCGAAATCGGTAGCGGAGTCCTTAACGACTTTGAAACGATTCATCGCAATGAACATCAACATCTCCATGATTTGATGGCGTCCGGCCATCGTTCCGAAGTCGGACTGCCGGTCTGCGTAGTTCCCACCCAGGGTTGCGGCCGGACGACGACCGCAAGTCGAGAACTCACTTACTATAGTTTTAGCGCGGGCATGAGGCGGGTAAGCGCGAACGCGGTGACAACCGCCCTGCTGGAACGATCTAAGCTTGCATTCTCGTTTAATTCGTGTCCTAGTTGTTTTTGTTGAAGCGCTCGGGTGGGTAGCCCTTCGCCCTCGCCGGGCGTCGGCAGGGCACCGTCAGGCGCGCGCGAGGCAGGTGGCGGCCTGCGTGACTGGGTGTCAATCGTCCGAGCGGCGGCAGAACCGCGCGAGGATGGCGGTGCGCCCTAAGTTGTGGCCGCGAAACAGGACTGTGTCCGACGATGATGCCGAAACAGACCACCGACGTCGACCGCCTCGTCGGGCTCCGCATCACCGCCCTGCGCAAGGCCCGCGGGTTGAGCCAGACGGCGCTCGGCACGGCGGTGGGCGTCACCTTCCAGCAGGTGCAGAAATACGAAAAGGGCCAGAACCGTGTCGGCGCCGGGCGCCTGCGCGAGATCGCCCGGCTGCTCGACGTGCCGGTCTCGGCCTTCTTCGAGGAGAAGGACGAGGGCGCGGCCCCGAAGGAGGACGTGTTCGGCTTCCTCAGCGCGCACGGCGCGATCGAGCTGCTGCGCGCCTACGCGCTGATCGAGAACGACCAGATGCGCCGCGACGTGCTCGCGATCGTGCGGACGGTGGCCAAGCTCGGTCAGCCGCAAGCCGACGTGGCCGAGGCCGAAGCCGCCGAGTAACGCGATCTGATGGGCACCACGGGGGCGCGGTCCGCTGCGGCCTGCGCGGCGGTCCGCGTCAATCCTCCAGCGCGATCAGGTGGAAGAACGTGCCGGTGACGCGGCCGCGCCGATGCCCGGCGAAGCCGAGGTCGGTTCCTTCCGCATCCGCGACCCGGCAGAACGCCTCGTCCTCCGCCGGCGGTGGGGTGAGTTCGGTGGCGTAGTGGAACTCGTGGCCGACGAGGCGCAGCCCGGCCGGCCCCAGCAACCCGTCGCCGATCGGGTGGGCGACGCGGTATCCGAGATGGAGCTTGCGGGCCTTGTACGAGGTCGCGACCGGCAGCAACCCCGCCATCGGATGCCGGATGCCGGCGGCGTCCTCCAGGCTGTCACCCAGAACCATGTAGCCGCCGCACTCGCCGTGCACCGGCCGCGTCTCGGCGAAGGTCCGTAAGCCGTCGCGGAAGGTCGTGGCTGCGGCGATGCGGCCGGCATGCAACTCCGGATAGCCGCCGGGTAGCCAGCATACGTCGCAGCCGTCGTCCGGCGCTTCGTCGGCGAGCGGCGAGAACGGCACGATTTCGGCGCCTGCCGCCTGCCAGCCCGCCGCCTGATGCGGGTAGAGGAAGCTGAACGCCGCGTCTGCGGCGACCGCGATGCGCTGGCCGGGCGGGCAGGGGAGGGCGCC
>NZ_VRUX01001069.1:0-844 GCF_008039885.1 Methylobacterium sp. WL103 | reverse complement strand
CCCCCAAACCTTTCCCCTCCCCAAGCGAAAACCCCGGAGAACGACCATGAAGATCCTGATGGTGCTGACCTCGCACGACCGCCTCGGCGACACCGGCCGGAAGACCGGCTTCTGGCTGGAGGAGTTCGCGGCCCCCTACTACGTGTTCAAGGATGCCGGCGCGGAGGTGGTGGTGGTCTCGCCCCAGGGCGGCCGCCCGCCCCTCGACCCGAAGAGCGCCGAGCCGGACTTCCAGACCGACACGACGCGCCGCTTCGAAGCCGACGCGGCGGCCATGGCGGTGCTGGACGAGACCGGCCGCCTCGACGCCGTCGGCCACGAAAGCTTCGACGCGGTGTTCTACCCCGGCGGCCACGGGCCCCTGTGGGACCTCGCCGAGGACCCGGCCTCGATCAAGCTGATCGAGACGACGCTGGCGGCCGGCAAGCCCGTGGCCCTGGTCTGCCACGCCCCCGGCGTCCTGCGCCACGCCAAGGCGACCGACGGGAAGCCACTGGTCGACGGCCGCAAGGTCACCGGCTTCACCAACACCGAGGAGGAGGCCGTCGGCCTCACGGAGGTGGTGCCGTTCCTGGTCGAGGACGAGCTCGTGCGGAACGGCGGCCTCTACGCCAAGGGCGCCGACTGGGGACCCTTCGTCGTGGCGGACGGCCTGCTCGTCACCGGCCAGAACCCGGCCTCCTCAGGCCCCGCCGCCGAGCGTCTCGTCGCCCACCTCGCCAACCGCTGAGGTCGCGGGCGCCCTCGGCGGGCGCCCGCTCATGATCGCCGCCGGCCCGAGCCGGGGCGAGCCGCCCGCATCGCGAATCCGAAGGATCCCAGCCCATGACCCAGCCCACCACCC
>NZ_VRUX01001068.1:0-845 GCF_008039885.1 Methylobacterium sp. WL103 | reverse complement strand
CGCGGGCGCTCCTGCCCGCGGGGCTTCCACGTCGGCCCCGCCGGCCGCCGCTGCCGGCCGAACCGCTTCTGAGCGATCGATCCCGCGCCGCCCCTCGCCGGGCGGCGTGGTCCCCGAGCCCACGGAGCAGGAAGCTTACCCGGCGAGGCCTGCCAAATGCAGGAGGATGCCGGCCGCGGAGCAGGCCGCCAGCGTCGGGATCACGCCGGCCTTGAACCGGAACACCGCCACGAGCGCCCCCAGCGCGAGGAGCAGCGCCCACGGGTCCAGGCTGGCGAGCACCGGCAGGTCGAGGCGGATCGGCCCGAAGGCGACCGGTTCGAGGCGGGCGAACAGCGTGTGCAGGGCGAACCAGACCGCGAGGTTCAGGATCACCCCGACCACCGCCGCCGTGATCGCCGAGAGCGCGCCGGCCAGCGCCCGGTCGCCCCGCAGGCGCTCGACGTAGGGCGCGCCGACGAAGATCCAGAGGAAGCACGGCGCGAAGGTCACCCAGGTGGTGAGCAGGCCTCCCAGCGTCCCGGCGAGCAGCGGCGGGAGGCCGCCCGGATTGCGGAACGCGGCGAGGAAGCCGACGAACTGCGTCACCATGATCAGCGGCCCCGGCGTGGTCTCGGCCATGCCGAGCCCGTCGAGCATCTCGCCGGGCCGCAGCCAGCCGAACTGCCCGACCGCCTGCTGGGCGACGTAGGCGAGCACCGCGTAGGCGCCGCCGAAGGTCACCATCGCCATCTTCGAGAAGAATAGCGCGATCTGCCCGAACACGTCGCCGGAGCCGAGCAGGCCGACGATCGCGGCGACCGGCAGCAGCCAGAGCGCGCCCCAGATCGCCGCCGTCAGGAGCG
>NZ_VRUX01001067.1:0-845 GCF_008039885.1 Methylobacterium sp. WL103 | reverse complement strand
GCGCCGCGGCGGCCGCAGCCCGCCAGCGCGAGCGCGACGAGGGCTGCGGCTAGGATCGACGTCAGGACGCGGGAGGGCGGCATCGCGGAGGGTCCGGCGGGCACTTCTGGGTGTGGTCCTCCCGAGGGAGGATCACACCTTAGCCGTTGCGGCACCCCGAGGCGAGCGCCCACGCGCCACAGCGCGAATCCGAAGCGCGCCGGTCGACTTGCGCGGGCTCAGCCCTTCTTTCCGCCCGTGGTCGCCTGGTAGGCGTCGATGGCGCGGCGGCAGTTCTCCGACAGCGACTTCCAGTTCTTCTCGAAGCACGCGTCGAGCTTCGGATCCTCGGGGGCGAGGTTACCGCAATAGTTCAGGTAATCGCCGGTGCAGTACTTCTTCAGGGTCTCGTTGCCGCGCTTGGTCTCGGGCGCGGCGGAGGCCGGCGCGGAGAACGACACGGCCAAGCCGAGCGCGAGGGCGAGGGGCATGAGCTTCAAGGCCATGGGGCGTCGTTCCATCTGTCGGGTCGAAATGCGGGATGGCGGTGCGATGATGCCATCGCGTGGTGGAAACAAGGCATCGCGGAGGGGTTTCGCAAGCGCACCCCTCGAAATCCGCTGCGTCGGCGGTCGATCAGTGCGACGATGCGTGCATCGCGTAGGCCGCTACCGGCGGCAGGCGCTCGCGCTGCGCCAGCGCGTCGGCGACTTCGGTGATGCGCCGGCGCAGGTCGGCGTTCTCGCGCTCGACCGTCTCGCCGCGATCGGACTCGGACCGTGCGAGCGCCGCCTCGGCGGCCGCGAGCTTTTCGCGGACGCTGCGCTCGCTCTCGGCCGGGTCGGCGAGCGTCGCTTCGGGCGTGG
>NZ_VRUX01001066.1:0-846 GCF_008039885.1 Methylobacterium sp. WL103 | reverse complement strand
CTCCAGGCTCGCGAGCGCGGCCGGGTCGGATTTCAGGGCGGCGCGGGCGCGTTCCAGCACGGCCTGCGCACGCTCCGGCTCGCCGAGGACGCTGCGGGAGCGGGCCAGCCGCAGCCATTCGTCCACGGTGCCGCCCTTGGCCGCGAGGCGCTCGTCGAGGCCGTCGACCATGCCCTGGATCGCGGCGCGCTGCTCCGGCGGCAGCCCGGGCGCGTCCTTTCCGGCTCCCTTGGCCGCCCCGTTGCCCGCCCCCTTGACCGGCGTTCCCGACAGCTGCGGGGCGGGCTCGCCCCGCAGCCGCGCCAGGTTCTCGCGGACCAGGCGAAGCCAGGGGGCGTCGGCCGGGCTGGTGTCGTTCAGGGCGCTGAGTTGGCGGATGGCCTCCGGCGTGTCGCCGTTCTGCTCGGCCGCGCGGGCGAGGTAGAAGCGGGGCTTGGGCGCCTTGGGGTCGAGGGCGAGGGCCCGGGTCAGGGCGGCCTTGGCCTCGGGGGGCACGATGCCGTTGCCGGCGGCCACCATCGCCTCGCCCCAGTCCGACAGCGATTCCGCAGTCTCGCCCTTGATCCGGACGATCGCCGCGTAGGCGCGCGCCGCGTCCTCGAACCGGCCGAGCCGCATGTAGACCGGCGCCAGCACGGCCCAGCCGCGGGCGTCGTTCGGGTCGGCGGCCAAGCGCGCCTCGATCTGCCCGACGGCCTTCATCAAGTCCTGCGCGCCCGATTGCGCCGCCTGCCGGTCTCCCGGCGTCTGCGCCGGCAGGTCGGGCGAGCCGTAGAGGCCGTAGGCGAGGAGGGCGACGAGGGGGATGGTGGACAGGGCGAAGGCCGAGGCCGCGCGGCGCTGGCG
>NZ_VRUX01001065.1:0-848 GCF_008039885.1 Methylobacterium sp. WL103 | reverse complement strand
AGTGGCCGCCGCCACCGCGCCGGCAACTCGCGCCCGAGCGGCCCGATGGCAAGGCGCTGCGCCGCCATCTGGCACTTGGCCAGCAGCGTCTCGTGGTTCTCCAGCGTGTCGAGCGGGAACAGGTCCTGGGCGAGGATGTCGCCGGTGTCGAAGCCGTCCTCGGCGAGCACATGGGCGGTCACGCCCCAGGTCTCGAAGCCCTCCTCCACCGCCCGGAACAGCGGGTAGGGGCCGCGCCCCGTCGGCAGCGGCGAGGGGTGAATGTTCAGCCCGAAGGCGGCGCGGGTGCGCCACCCGGTGATCAGCCAGGGATAGCCGGCGACGACGAGCGCCCAGTCGCGCCCGTGGGCGGCGTTCAGCGCATCGAGATCCGACGCGCGCAGGCGCGAGAGCTGGATCGGCACCCGCAGCTGGCGGGCGCGCGCCACCACCACGTCGTTGTGATCGTAGAGGCCGTCGCAGGGGCGGGTGAACAGCTTGATCGGTGTCCAGCCGGCCTCGATCAGGCCCTCGAACACGCCGCCGAGGAAATCGATGCCGGCGAAGGCGAACTTCATGGGCCTGGATTCTCCGGCTGTCCCAACGGGATGCGACCTTGTGGAACGGCCGCGCCGACCGCCGCCGACTCCCCCCTCCACCACGATGCCTTAACTTCATCTTGCCGAACCGTCTCCACCGACAAGGGGCGTTCGGCGCCAAGGGACGTTCTGGGCCAATGGACGTTCTGTGCCATGGACGGGGGAGCGAGCATGCGACGGGTTCTGATCTACGGCGGCACCGGCGGCATCGGCCGGGCGACGGCGGACGCCCTCCGGCACCGCGGCTTCTGCCTGCACCTCGCCGCGCGC
>NZ_VRUX01001064.1:0-848 GCF_008039885.1 Methylobacterium sp. WL103 | reverse complement strand
CTAGGGCGTGTCATCGCTTGAGCCAATCGAGGGCGGCTGCGAGGGAGAGGACGCCCATGAAGCTGACGGCAGTCTTCTCGTAGCGGGTGGCGATGGCGCGCCACTCTTTGAGCCTGGCCCAGAGGCGCTCGACCTGGTTACGGTTGTTGTAGATCCAATCCGGGCAGGTCACGGGCGCTTCGTGGCGCTGAGGCGGGATCGCAGGCCGAGCGCCCATATTCCAGATGTGTTCGCGAAAGACGTGGCTGGTGTAGCCGCGGTCCCCCACGACCCATTTGGGCACCCCCGGCAGTTGGTCGAGCAGGGGAACGGCGTGAGGGAGTTCATGGGCCTGACCGGGCGCCAGCCGGAAGGCGATGGCGCGGCCCTGCCCGTCGGCGATCACGCAAGCCTTGGTGCCGTACCCGCCACGCGAGCGGCCAACAGCTTCACGAGCGTCTCGCTCGGCTGCAGATCCCCCCTTTTGGCGGCTCCCGCCGCCTTTTGGTGCGCCCGAACGTTCGTGCCGTCGAGGAACACCATACCGAGTTGGACACCGCGCTCCTGCACGAGGTGAAGAAGCCGCTCCCAGACGCCGGCACGCGACCAGCGGATGAAGATCTGGGCAGCCCGCCACCAGGGTCCCAATTCCTCGGGAATGGCTCGCCATTTGGCTCCGTTCTGATGCCGCCAAAGGATGGCCGAGAGCGTGCGCTGCAGATCCTGAGGAGGCGTTTTGGCCTTGGGCCGGCAGGCTTCGACCAGGGGCTCCAGATCAGCCCATTGCGCGTCGCTCAGCATCGTCCCTCCTCCATCAGAGAGACGAAAACGCAAGCCCAGCCAATCTGTTCAGGCGACGACAGGCCCTA
>NZ_VRUX01001063.1:0-849 GCF_008039885.1 Methylobacterium sp. WL103 | reverse complement strand
CACCTTCGACGAGGCCGGCGCCGAGACCGTCCGGCTGGCCGACCTGAAGCCCGAGCACGCGGATCCGGGCCGCGGCGACGCCGACGCCGCCCTGGCGCGGGCAGAAGTGCGGATCGCCGCCCGCTACGAGACGCCCACGCAGCACCACAACCCGATGGAGCTGTTCACCACCGCCTGTTTCTGGGAGGGCCGGCGGCTCACCGTGCACGAGCCGTCCCGCTACGTCGGCGCGCTGCAGCACGGGCTCGCCGCGCAGCTCGGCCTCGCGCCAGAGGACGTCCGCGTCATATCGGGGCCGATCGGCGGCCATTTCGGCTCGAAGCTCGCTCTTTCGCAGTACACGGCCCTGGTGGCGCTTGCCGCCCGCGACCTCGGCCGCCCGGTGTCCCTGGTGCCGACCCGGAGGCAGGGCTTCACCATCGCGAACCACCGCCCGGAGACCCGCCACGACATCCGCCTCGGCGCCGACCGCGGCGGCCGCCTCACCGCCCTGGTCCACGAGGCGACGATGACGACCTCGCGCTTCGACGCCTTCGCGATGGAGGGCACCGACGTGACCGCGAGCCTCTACGCCTGCCCCGACATCCGCACCGACGAGCGCGCCGTGCGGGTCGACCGCAACACGCCCGGCCCGATGCGGGCTCCCCCCGAGGTGCCCTACCTCTTCGCCCTGGAAAGCGCGGTCGACGAGATGGCTTGGACCCTCGGCCTCGATCCGATCGAGCTCCGGCGGCGCAACGACACCCCGACCGACCCGGTCTCGGGCAAGCCGTTCTCGTCGCGCCCGCTGATGGCCTGCTTCGATGCGGGGGCTGCCGCGTTCGGCTGGGCGCGCCGCGACCCGCGGCC
>NZ_VRUX01001062.1:0-850 GCF_008039885.1 Methylobacterium sp. WL103 | reverse complement strand
CCCGGCGAGCGCGTCCGGCGCCGGGCCGTGGACGACGGCCAGTCCCGGCACGCCGAGGGTCTGCGCGTTGCGGGCGATGCGCTCGGCGCGCGCGGGATGGGCCTCGATCGCCAGCGTCCGCATGGCGGGATGGCGCAGCATCCATTCGATACCGACCGAGCCGGCGCCGGCGCCGACGTCCCAGAGCAGTTGCCCCGCGAGCGGACGAAGCGCCGCGAGCGTCACGGCGCGGATCTCGGCCTTGGTCAGCTGCCCGTCGTTCTCGAACCAGCCGTCGTCGAGCCCGGCGGCGAGGCCGACCGCGCGACAGCCGGGCTCGCCGACCACCTCGATCGCCAGGGTGTTCAGGGCGTCGATGTCGCCGAGGTCAAAGCCGCGCGCCGGGCTCTCACGCAGGCGCTCGCGCGGGCCGCCCATGGCCTCGCACACCGTGATCCGCGAGGCGCCGAAGCCGCGTTCCGTCATCAGCGCCGCGACCGCGGCCGGCGTCGTCCCGTCCCAGGACAGGACGAGCAGGCGCGCGCCGGGCTGCAGGTGGCGGACGACCTGCGCGAGCGCCCGGCCGTGCAGCGTGACGCAGGCGCATTCGGCGAGCGGCCAGCCGAGGCGGGCGCAGGCGAGGCTGAAGGCGGAGGGAAGCGGGAAGGCGCGGATCTCGGCGGCCGGTACGATCCGGGCGATCTCGGCGCCGATGCCGTAATGGAACGGGTCGCCGGTGGCGAGCAGGCAGGTCGGCGTCCCGCGCCGCGCCAGGATGTCGGGATAGGCGTCCGAGATCGGACTCGGCCAGGCGCGCGATTCCGCATCGAGCCGGCCGGCGAGCGCGAGGTGGCGGCCGCCGCCATAGACC
>NZ_VRUX01001061.1:0-851 GCF_008039885.1 Methylobacterium sp. WL103 | reverse complement strand
TGGCCACCGGCGCGCCGCTGCCCGAGGGCGTCTACGCGATCAACACCTTCATCTACCGCCGGCCCGACGCCACCTTCGGCGCCGACACCGCGATCAACATCCCGGTCCTGGTCTGGTCGACCCCGCTGGTGCCGTTCGGCGGCCGCGTCGAGCTGCTCGTCGCCCCCCCGACCGTGTTCGCCTTCACCCGCAACCGGGCGGGCGTCCCCAACCAAGACATCTCGATCAACGTCGGCACCTTCGTCGGCGGCATCTGGGCGTTCGACCTCGGCGGCAACGTCGGCGTCAGCGTGCTGGGCGGCGCCTACCTGAACGACCTCAACGGCGACCGCGGTTCGCTCGGTGGCGTCACCCCCGTCCTGCCGCAGCTCGCCTCCAACACCTACCGCGCCGGCCTCGCCGTCAGCTACACCGGAGACGGCTACAACCTCACCGCCAACCTCACCGGCAACTTCTACGACTCGCCCGGCCGCTTCGACGGTCGCGTCGGCGCCTTCCTCGGCCCGCAGGTGATCTCCGACGCCCTCAACCTCGACCTCACCGCCACGAAGAAGTTCGGCAAGTTCGAGATCGGCGCCGTCGGCTACGGCACCGTCAACGTCGGCCGCAACTCGGCCATCGTCGGCCGCGGCGGCCGCTTCGCCCTCGGCGGCCTCATCGGCTACGACTTCGGCGTCTTCACCGCCCAGCTGATGGTCGCCCGCGACGTCGTCACCTCGGCCACCTACGCCACCTTCGACGGCCGCACCCGCGACAACTACTCCACCGACGGCTTCATCCGCCTGATCGCGCCGCTCTACTCGGTCGCAGCCCCGGCCCCCGCGCCGACCCCCCTCGTCCGCAAGTACTGA
>NZ_VRUX01001060.1:0-852 GCF_008039885.1 Methylobacterium sp. WL103 | reverse complement strand
CGCCCCGCCGGCCCCGCAACTGCGGGTCGCCGCCCGCTGACGGGCTCGTCCGCCGGCATTTGAGCCGGCGGCGACCGCGACGATCGGAGACGCCGGAAACATTTCGAAATCTTAAGGGCAACAACTCCTTAACCGCGGCGTGGGCACTTTGCACACGGACCCGCGGCCGGGCGTTTCCGGCGCCTTCACGGGATTGCCCCCATGAGTTCGATCTCCAGCACCACCGCGTCGCAGCTTCAGCCGGCGCAGCGGCCCGTGCACGCCCACAAGAACCGGGTCGCCTCCGAGATCGACAGCCAGGCCTCGGCCGGCACGATCTCCTCGACCGACGCGACCGCGCTGACCAGCGCCCTCGACTCGATCGACGCGAGCCTCAAGTCCGGTAGCAGTGCAAAAGACGGCGCGTCGGCGGCGTCGGGCGGCACCGCGACCGCCCGCCTCGATCCCTCCGCGATGAAGGACAAGATCGACGGCCTGATCGCCGACCAGGTCACCAGCGGGACGCTGACGAACGACCAGGCCACGACCCTGAAGTCGCTCTTCGCCGAGGGCGACAAGAACGCCGGCGGCGCGGTTGGCGGGGCCGGCGGCCGACCCTCCGGGCCGCTCCCCGGCGCTCCGCCGAGCGGCGATGCGTCGTCGGGCCTGAACCTCGATTTCGCGGCCTCCGACACCACGGGCACCGCGTCGACGAGCGACCTCCTGGCGAGCTTCATCAAGCAGCTTCAGGCGACGCAGACGACCGGCTCCGGCTACGCGTCGAGCGGTTCGGCCAGCGCCCGCAGCAGCGCCTCCGCCCTCGTGGTCGACTTCCGAAGCTGAGCGCACGGCCGCCGTGTTGCGGGATGGGAG
>NZ_VRUX01000105.1:0-10421 GCF_008039885.1 Methylobacterium sp. WL103 | reverse complement strand
CCCCCCCCCCTTTTTTTTTTTAATTATAGGGCGACCACCTAGTTCTACACGTATGGAGTCGTGGGCTGCGTCATTTGTGTATACGAGACTGGCCTTGAAGGGGTCGTCGGGGAGGCGGCGCGCCCTCAGGCGCGCGCGTCCAGCAGGATGTCGGTCCACAGCTCGGACGGATCCGGCTCGGGATCGTGGGTCGCGAACTCGGCGGCGTCGGCGACGGTCTCGCGGACCTTGGCGTCGGTGGCCTTCAGCTCGGCCTCGGCGACCCCGTGCAGCTCGATCAGGCGCTTGCGCACCATCTCGATCGGGTCGTGCTCGTCGCGCATCTTCGAGACCTCGTCCTTCGTCCGGTACTTCGCCGGATCGGACATCGAGTGGCCGCGATAGCGGTAGGTCTGCATCTCGAGGATGTAGGGGCCCGCGCCGGTGCGGGCGTGCTCGATCGCGCGCTGCGCCGCCTCGCGCACGGTCCGCACGTCCATGCCGTCGACCTGCTCGCCGGGGATGCCGAAGGAGATACCGCGCCGCGAGAAGTCCGTCTGCGCCGAGGCGCGGGCGACCGAGGTGCCCATGGCGTAGCGGTTGTTCTCGATCACGTAGACCACGGGCAGCTTCCACAGCTGCGCCATGTTGAAGCTCTCGTAGACCTGGCCCTGGTTGGCCGCGCCGTCGCCCATGTAGGTCAGGCTGACCTTGCCGTTCTTGCGGTAGGCGTCGGCGAAGCCGAGGCCCGTGCCGAGGGAGACCTGCGCGCCGACGATGCCGTGCCCGCCGAAGAACTGCTTCTCGCGGCTGAACATGTGCATCGAGCCGCCCTTGCCGCGGCTGTAGCCGCCGCGGCGGCCGGTGAGCTCGGCCATCACGCCCTTCGGGTCCATGCCGCAGGCGAGCATGTGGCCGTGGTCGCGGTAGCCGGTGATCACCTGGTCGCCGTCGACCGAGGCCATCTGCATGCCGATGACGACCGCTTCCTGGCCGATGTAGAGGTGGCAGAAGCCGCCGATCAGGCCCATGCCGTAGAGCTGCCCCGCCTTCTCCTCGAAGCGGCGGATCAGCAGCATCTGGTGATAGGCGTGGAGGTCTTCCTCGCGGGTGAATTGCGGCGCGTTGGGAGCGGGCTGGTGCTCGGCCGCCACGGCCTCCGGCGCCTCCGCGGCAGGGTTGGGCTGCCCCGCATCTTTCGCGGCATCCATCGGCGTGCTCCCGTGCTGGCGTCTCTTCCCTGTCGGTTTAGGACACGCGCCCCAGGAATGCGAGGGCCTACGCTCTGACAGGTTCCGGCCGTTGTCAGGCGCTTCGGAGCTTCGCGGGAAGGGCCGTTCGGACGTCGAAGCGCCGTTCAGGGATCGATAACGACAACGTCGTTGGCGTGGACCCGGCCGAGGACGACGCGGGCGCGCTCCTCCAGCAGGTCGCGGTCGATCTGCTCGCTGCGCAGCAGCGCGACGCGGTGCTCCCAGGTCGCCCGCTCGGCCTTGGCGGCCGCGAGGTCCCGGGTCAGCCCGTAGGCCTGGATCTTGAGGGCGCGCTTGGCCTCCAGGCCGCGGTTGCCGTTCTCGGCCTGATACACGAAGTAGCCGACCACCAGCCCGGACAGGGTCCAGAGGCTGAGGGGCAACACGACCATTCTGACGCGGCGACGGACGACCATGCCGCGACCATCGGCGGCGAGGGTTAACAAAGCCTTTGCCGCGCCGCCCGATCGCGCGCTCGGCGGTGGACGGTGGCACACCTGCGGGTTGAACCAACCTCCGGAGTGCGGGAAGATCGGAACAAAGGTCGAACATCGATCCGCCTGCGATCGCGCTGCGGACGGATCGCTCAAACGGGACAGCGCAGTGACCGCCCCGGTGCGAAAAGTCATCCACGTCGACATGGACGCGTTCTACGCCTCCGTCGAGCAGCGCGACGACCCCGCCCTGCGCGGCCGGCCGGTGGCGGTCGGCGGCTCGCGCGAGCGCGGCGTGGTCGCGGCGGCGAGCTACGAGGCGCGGGTCTTCGGGGTGCGCTCGGCGATGCCCTCGGTGACCGCGCGCCGGCTCTGCCCGGACCTGGTGTTCGTGCGCCCGCGCTTCGAGGTCTACCGCGGCATCTCCGAGGAGATCCGCACGGTGTTCTCCGAGCACACGCCGGTGATCGAGCCGCTCTCCCTCGACGAGGCCTATCTCGACGTCACCGAGAACCTGCAGGGGCTGCCGACCGCCACCCTGGTCGCCCGCGCGATCCGTGCCGCGATCCGCGAACGCACCGGGCTCGTGGCCTCGGCCGGCGTCTCGTACAACAAGTTCCTGGCCAAGGTGGCCTCCGACTACCGCAAGCCCGACGCGCTGTTCGTGATCACCCCGGAGATGGGGCCGGCCTTCGTCGAGGACTTGGCCATCGGCCGCTTCCACGGCATCGGCCCGGTGACGGAGACGAAGATGCGCCGGCTGGGCATCCACACCGGCCGCGACCTCAAGGCCCGCTCGCTGGAGGAGCTGACCGCCATCCTCGGCAGCGCGGCGCCCTACTACCACGGGGTAGCGCGCGGCATCGACGAGCGCCCGGTGCGGGCGCACCGCATCCGCAAGTCGATCGGCGCCGAGAACACCTTCTCCGACGACAGCGCCGACCTCGACGTCCTCGCGGAGCGCCTCGCGCCGATCCTCGACAAGGTCGCGGGCGCCTGCGCCGCCAAAGGCCTGCGCGGCCGGACCGTGACGCTCAAGGTGAAGTTTTCGGACTTCGCGCAGGTGACCCGGGCGCGCTCGCTGGCCTCGCCCGTCGGCGACCGGGCGAGCCTGGAGGCGATCAGCCTCGGCCTGCTGCGCGACCTCTACCCGCTCCGGCGCAGCGTGCGGCTGCTCGGCGTCGCGCTCTCGGCCCTCGACCACGGCGAATCCCCGGAGCCGCTGCAGCTCGGCCTGGCGATCTGACGGCTCCCGCCGAGCCGCCGGGGGCGCAGTCATCGGTTCGCGGTCATCGGGTCGCGGGTCCTTCGCCGGCGCCCCGCCCTACCTGGGTGGAGAACGACAGCGACAGCAGGCAGCCATGACCGACGACCCCCGCGAAGCCGGAGCACGGCCCCCCTTCCCCGGCGACCAGCAGCAGGAACGGCCGGGATTGTCTTCGCGGATGACCCCCGCCCCCGACCACGGCGAGCACAGCTACGTCGGCAAGGGCCTGCTGACCGATCGCGTCGCCCTGATCACCGGGGGCGATTCCGGGATCGGCCGGGCGGTGGCGATCGCCTACGCCCGCGAGGGCGCCGACGTGGCGATCTCGTACCTGCCCGTCGAGCAGACGGACGCCGAGGAGACGAAGGCCTGGGTCGAGCGGGCCGGCCGCCGCGCCCTGCTGCTGCCGGGGGACCTGCGCGAGGAGGCCCATTGCCGCGACCTCGTCGCGCGCACGGTCGCCGAATTCGGGCGCCTCGACATCCTGGTCAACAACGCCGCCGCGCAGACCGTCAACGACGGGCTCGACGACGTGACGGCGAAGGACCTCGAAGGCTCGTTCCGCGCCAACGTCTTCGCCATGTACTACCTGTGCCAGGCGGCGGTGCCGCACATGAAGCCCGGCTCGGCGATCGTGAACTCCACGAGCCAGCAGGCCAAGGTCGCCGACAAGACCATGCTGATCTACGCCGCCACCAAGGGGGCGATCGCCAGCCTGACGATCGGGCTGTCGAACCTGCTGGCGCCCAAGGGCATCCGGGTGAACTGCGTCGCGCCCGGCCCGGTCTGGACGCCGATCCAGCCGATCGTGAAGAGCCCGGAGCAGATCGCGTCGCTGGGGTCCGAGACGCCGCTCGGCCGCGCCGGCCAGCCGGCCGAGCTGGCCCCGGCCTACGTGCTGCTGGCGTCGCGCGAGGGCAGCTACATGTCCGGCGCGCTCGTGCCCGTCACCGGCGGCACGCCGATGTACTAAGCCGCGACCCCGCCGACCGGAACGGTCCGCGGCGCCTGCGATTGACGGCGGAACCCCCCAAGGGGCCGAACTGAGGGGCCGAACCGCCCTGCCACAGGAGCCGGAACCATGTCGAAGACCATCGCCGCCACGTTCGAGACCCGCCGCGACGCCGAGATGGCGGTCGAGCACCTCGTCCAGGAGCACAAGATCGACCGCAAGGCCGTGACCATCGCGCCGGTCTCGGACGAGAACAGCGCTGGCACCGAGACCGCCGGCGCCGACGTCGAGGACGGCCGCGTCGCGAAGACCCACACCGACGGCGAGCCCAAGCTCGCCGGCCGAGTCAAGGTCTCGGCCGACGTCGATTCGTCCCTCGCCGACAAGGTCGAGAGCTCGTTTGCGACCTACGGCGGCAAGGCCGCCTGAGCCGGCACGCCGCACGACGCCGTCCCGCGATCCAACGGGCGACCGCTTTCCCCGGAAAGGCGCGGATTCCCCTCTCCCCGCGGGCGGGGAGAGGCCCGCACGGACCTCGTCGTCCGTGCGGGAAGCGAAGGCGAAGCCGAAGCGGCGGTGAGGGGGAGCTTCCAGACGAGCCTCGTCCGTTCGAGCCGCCTCGCTTCGTCGACGACGAGGTCGGCAAAGCCCTCTCCCCGCAGGCGGGGCGAGGGGATGCGCGCCGACCGTTCAGCCGGAAGCGGAGACGCGTGGGCACGACGGCTCGCCGCACCCCTGCCCCGGCTGGGCCGCTCAGGCGGCCCAGACCTGGCGGTACAGCGTCGCGATGGCCTCGATCTCCGGCACGACCGGGTTGTTGCCCGGCGAGCCCGAGGCCAGCGCCTGCGCCGCCATGGTCGGGATCAGCCCGTTCCACCTTGCCTCGTCGATGCCGTAATCGCCCGGGGTCGGCACCTGCAGGTCGTCGTTGAGGTTCTGCAGCTCGGCGATCAGGCGCGAGACCGCGCGCGCGTCGTCGTCGGTCTCGCGCGCCACGCCCATCGCCCGGGCGCAGGCGGCGTAGCGGCCGGGCGAGCCGGGCGCCGAGAACGCGGTGACGGCCGGCAGCAGCATCGCGTTCGAGAGCCCGTGCGGCACGTGGAAATGCGCGCCGATCGGCCGGCTCATCCCGTGAACGAGGGCCACCGAGCTGTTCGAGAACGCGATCCCCGCCTGGGTCGCGCCGAACATCATCGCCTCGCGCGCACCGCGGTCGCCCGGATCGGTCCAGACCCGACGCAGATTCGGTGCGATCGCCCGCATCGCGGCGAGTGCGAACCCGTCCGAGAACGGGTTGGACTTGCGCGAGACGTAGGCCTCGATCGCGTGCGTCAGCGCGTCGATGCCGGTGTCGGCGGTGAGCCGGGCGGGCTTGCTCAGGGTCAGCTCGTAGTCGACGAGCGCGGCGACCGGCAGGTAGGCGAGGCCGGCGCAGAGCATCTTCTCGTCGGTGGCCTCGTCGGTGACGATGGTGAAGCGCGTCGCCTCCGAGCCGGTGCCGGCGGTGGTGGGGATCGCCAGGATCGGCAGGCCGGGCGCCTCCTGGCTGTGCGGCGCCTTGTAGTCGCGCATGTGCCCGCCGTGGCGGGCCAGCACCGCGACCGCCTTGGCCGTGTCCATCGGGCTGCCGCCGCCGAAGCCGACGACGCAATCGTGGTCGCCGGCCTTGAGCGCAGCGAGCGCCGCCTCCACCGAGGCGACCGTCGGGTCCGGGACGGTCTGCGAGAACAGCCCGGCCTGGATGCCGGCCGCCGCCAGCCGCTCGACGAGCCGCCCGGCCCGGCCGCTGTCGGCGAGGTAGGGATCGGTGACGACGAACGGCCGCGACAGCCCGAGCTGCCCCAGGACCTCCGGCAACAGCCCGCACGCGCCGGCTCCGATCCGCATCAGCCGCGGCAGGGCGATGGCGCTGATCATGGCGTTGGATCCGTCTTCTCGAGGGACGCGGGCGGCGCGGGGGCGCGCGATTGAACCCATCATACGCAAGGCAGGCTAGCGGTTGCGCGGGCGCCAGGACAAGCCCGTCGGGAACGGCCGGCGCGACATCCGGCCCGCCTTATCCCGCCCGCGAGAACAGCGCCTGCGCCGCCTCGACCGCCCCGACGATGAACGCCGCCACCTCGCGGATGTGGGCGGCCTGCCGGTGGTCCTCGTGGATGTGCATGTGGAAGGCCCGCGTCAGCGACAGCGCGTCCGGCAGCACCGGCACGAGCCCCGGATGGGCGGCGGCGATGAAGCCCGGCACGATGCACAGCCCCGCGCCGGCCAGCGTCGCGTGGACCTGGGCGAGGAGGTTCGTCGAGCGCAGCCGCGCCGAGGCGCCCGGCCCGATCACGTTGAGGTAGTTGAGTTCGCGGGCAAACAGCATGTCCTCGATGTAGCTGACGAACGGATGCCGCCCGAGGTCGGCCACCGTCCGGATCGGCTCGGCCGCGTCGAGGTAGGCTTTCGACCCGTAGACGAAGAGCCGGTAGTCGGTGAGCCGGCGCGTCACCACCCGCGCCTGCTGCGGCGCCGACAGGCTGACGACGATGTCGGCCTCGCGCTTCGACAGGCTGAAGATCCGCGCGGTCGCCATGATCTCGACCTCGAGCCCCGGATGGGCTTGCGTCAGCCGGTGCATGCGCGGCGCGAGGAACACGCTGCCGAACCCGTCCGGCGCGCCGATCCGCACCGTGCCCGAGACGCTCCGCCCCGTCCCGCCGGAAGCCGACCCCGAGACGAAGGCGCTCTCCATCGCCTCCGCCGTCCCGAGCAGCGCTTCGCCGGCTTCCGTGAGCGCGTAGCCGAGGTTGCTCTTGTGGAACAGCCGCCGGTCGAGCCCCTCCTCCAGCGCCAGGATGCGCCTTGCCACCGTGGTGTGCTCGGTGCCGGTCTGCACCGCCGCCGCCGTCAGCGTGCCGGTGCGGGCGACGGCGAGGAAGTAGCGCAGATCGTCCCAGTTGCGGGTCCGCTTGAGGCTCACGGGCGGGGTCCGATCCGGCTGCGTTGTGCATCGATGCACACCGGCTGCGAGCAGGTCCAGCTTTATCGCCCGATCGACGCTGCTATGATCCGTCCAAAATCCGGTCGCGTTCGCGCAAGCCGGTCCTGAGGAAACGAAGCTAAGGAGAGGCGCGCATGCGCACGATCGGGCATTTCATCGGCGGCAAAGTCGTCGAGGGCACCAGCGGCCGGTTCGCGGACGTGTTCCTTCCCTCCACCGGCGAGGTCCAGGCCCGCGTCGCGCTGGCGAGCCGCGCCGAGCTTCGCGCGGCGGTCGAGAACGCCCGCGACGCGCAAGGGGCCTGGGCGGCCACCAACCCGCAGAAGCGCGCCCGCGTGATGATGCGCTTCCTCGAGCTGATCCGCGCCGAGATGGAGCCGCTGGCCGAGCTGCTGGCCTCCGAGCACGGCAAGACGGTGCCCGACGCCAAGGGCGACATCCAGCGCGGCGTCGAGGTGGTCGAGTTCGCCTGCGGCATCCCGCACCTGCTGAAGGGCGAGTACACCGAGGGCGCCGGCCCCGGCATCGACGTCTACTCCCTGCGCCAGCCGCTGGGGGTCGTGGCCGGCATCACGCCGTTCAACTTCCCCGCCATGATCCCGCTGTGGAAGTGCGCGCCGGCCATCGCCTGCGGCAACGCCTTCATCCTCAAGCCGTCCGAGCGTGACCCCGGCGTGCCGATGCGCATCGCCGAGATCTTCCTGGAGGCGGGCCTGCCGCCGGGCATCCTCAACGTCGTCAACGGCGACAAGGAGGCGGTCGACGCCATCCTCGACGACGAGGACATCAAGGCGGTGGGCTTCGTCGGCTCCTCGCAGATCGCCGAGTACATCTACGTCCGCTCCGCCCAGACGGGGAAGCGCGCCCAGTGCTTCGGCGGCGCCAAGAACCACATGATCATCATGCCGGACGCCGACATGGGCCAGGCCGTCGATGCGCTGATCGGCGCCGGCTACGGCTCGGCCGGCGAGCGCTGCATGGCGATCTCGGTCGCCGTGCCCGTGGGCGAGGGCACCGCCGACCGGCTGATGGAGCGGCTGATCCCGCGGGTGGAGAGCCTGAAGATCGGCCCCTCGCACGATGGCTCGGCCGATTACGGCCCGATGGTCACCGCCGAGGCGGTGGCGCGGGTGAAGGGCTACATCGAGACCGGCCTCAAGGAAGGCGCCGAGCTCGCCGTCGACGGCCGCGGCTTCACCCTGCAGGGCTACGAGAACGGCTTCTACATGGGCGGCTGCCTGTTCGACCGCGTGACGCCGGACATGACGATCTACAAGGAAGAGATCTTCGGGCCGGTGCTCTCGGTGGTGCGGGCGCATGACTACGAGGAGGCTCTGGCCCTCCCCTCGACCCACCAGTACGGCAACGGCGTCGCGATCTTCACCCAGGACGGCGACGCGGCGCGCGACTTCACCGCCAGGGTCAACGTCGGCATGGTCGGCGTCAACGTGCCGATCCCGGTGCCGATCGCCTACCACACCTTCGGCGGCTGGAAGCGCTCGGGCTTCGGCGACCTGAACCAGCACGGGCCGGACTCGATCCGCTTCTACACCAAGACCAAGACCGTGACCCAGCGCTGGCCCTCGGGCATCAAGAGCGGCGCGGAGTTCTCGATCCCGACGATGCGCTGAACCACGACACGCCCCCTCTCCCATAGGGAGAGGGTTGGGGTGAGGGGTATGACGCCTCAGACCTGAGTCCGCCATCGACGCGCGTTCAGGCTGCGCCTGATCTGGCTCCGTCATACCCCTCACCCTGTCCCTCTCCCTACAGGAGAGGGGACCCGCGCCTCATCTGCCGGGCGCGGGGCTGCAGCAGCGGCACGACGAAAGGCCACCCGATGACGTTCGGCCTCACTGAAGACCAAGTCGCCATCCGGGAGATGGCCCAAGACTTCGCGCGCGAGCACATCGCCCCGCACGCCCTCGATTGGGACGCGCGCAAGCACTTCCCCGTCGAGACTTTTCGCGCGGCGGCGGCCCTCGGCATGGCCGCGATCACCATCCGCGAGGATGTCGGCGGGTCGGGTCTGAGCCGCGTCGACGCCAGCCTGATCTTCGAGGCGTTGGGCCAGGGCTGCCCGACGGTGGCGGCCTTCCTCTCGATCCACAATTTGTCCTCCTGGATCATCGACGCCTTCGGCAGCGAGGCGCAGCGCCGGCGCTGGCTGCCGTCGCTGACCCGGATGGACACGATCGCCAGCTACTGCCTGACGGAGGCCGGCTCGGGGTCGGACGCCGCGGCGCTCCGCACCCGCGCGGTGCGCGACGGCGACGACTACGTCCTGACCGGCGAGAAGCAGTTCATCTCGGGCGCCGGCGCCAGCGACCTCTACCTCGTCATGGCCCGCACCGGGGCTGAGGGGGCGAAAGGCGTCTCGGCGATCCTGGTCGAGAAGGGCACGCCCGGCCTCTCCTTCGGCGCCGACGAGCGCAAGATGGGCTGGAACGCCCAGCCGACCCGTGCCGTGCGCTTCGACCAGTGCCGCGTGCCCGCCGAGAACCGCCTCGGCGCCGAGGGCGAGGGCTTCCGCTTCGCCATGGCCGGGCTCGACGGCGGGCGCCTCAACATCGCCGCCTGCGCGCTCGGCGGCGCGCAGGCGGCGCTGGACCGCACCCTCGCCTACCTGCAAGACCGCCGCGCGTTCGGCCAAAAACTCTCGGACTTCCAGGCGCTGCAGTTTCGCCTCGCCGACATGGCGACCGAACTCGAGGTCGCCCGCGCGTTCCTGCGCCATGCGGCCGCCGCCCTCGACGCCAAGGCGCCGGAGGCGACCAAGCTCTGCGCCATGGCCAAGCGCCACGTGACGGACGCCGCCTTCCACGTCGCCAACGAGGCGCTCCAGCTCCACGGCGGCTACGGGTATCTCGCCGAGTACGGCATCGAGAAGATCGTCCGCGACCTGCGCGTCCACCAGATCCTGGAAGGCACCAACGAGATCATGCGGGTGATCATCGCCCGCGCGCTGCTCGGGGGGCGCTGATGTCGGACGTCCTCGTCGAGCGGGCCGGCGCGCTCGGGCGCATCCGCCTCAACCGGCCGAAGGCGCTGAACGCGCTGACCCACGGCATGGTCGGCGCAATCGACGCGGCCCTCGACCGGTTCGGCGCCGACCCGGGCGTCGCCGCGATCCTGCTCACCGGCGAGGGCGCGCGCGGCCTCTGCGCCGGCGGCGACCTGCGCTTGCTCTACGAGAGCGCGGGTCCAGGCTTCGCCGAGGACTTCTGGCGCGACGAGTACCGCCTCGACGCCCGCATCGCGCGGCTCGAAAAGCCGTTCGTGGCGATCATGGACGGGATCACCATGGGCGGCGGCGTCGGGCTGGCGGGCCATGCCCGCCACCGCGTCGTCACCGAGCGCTCGCGCATAGCCATGCCGGAGACCGGCATCGGCTACCTGCCCGACGTCGGCGGCACCTGGCTGCTGCCCCGCGCGCCCGGCGAAATCGGGACCTATCTCGGGCTGACCGGGGCACAGATGGGGGCCGCCGACGCGATCTTCGCGGGCTTCGCCGACGCCCTCGTGCCGGCCGCGGCCCTGCCCGGCCTGG
>NZ_VRUX01001059.1:0-852 GCF_008039885.1 Methylobacterium sp. WL103 | reverse complement strand
GGCCGCGACCGGTTCCCGGGTCGGCCCGGCGGAGGCCCGGCGCTTCGTGCCCCAGGTCGGCGCGATCCGGCTCGGCCGCATCGAGGTCGCGAAGTCTGGATCCAAGGACGGCTCCAAGGACGGCTCCAAGGACGGCTCCAAGGACGGCTCCAAGGACGGCTCCAAGGATGGCTCCAAGGATGGCTCCAAGGATGGCACGACAGGCGGTGAAGGCGCCGGCGCGGCAGCCTTCGCCCTCGACGGCCTCGAGCTCGTGACCTCCGACCTCGTCGAGGGCGTGCCGACGCGGCTTCGCTTCGCGATGCGCGACCTGTCCGTGCCGGCGGCCTTCGTGTCCGGGCAGGATTCGTCCGGCCAGCTCGCCGCCCTCGGCTACACCGCCATCGCCACCAGCGTCAGGGCCGACCTCGCCTGGAGCGAGGCGAGCCGGCAGCTCGCCGTGCACGAGATCGCCGTCGAGGGCGGCGGAATGGGCACGGCGAAGCTGCGCGCCGTCGTCGGGAACGTGTCGCGGGACCTGTTCGGCCGCGATCCGGAGGCGGCGACGCGGGCGGCGCTCGGCGCCACCGCACAATCCCTCGACCTCGACATCCAGGATCGCGGCCTGCTCGACCGCGTCCTGGCGATGCAGGCCCGGCAGAGGGGCGTCGCGGCGGAGGACGTCCGCATCGAGTACGCCGCCTACGCCCGCCTCGGCATCCCGCAAATGCTGAGTTCCATGCCGGGCGCCACCGAGCTGGGCCAGGCGGTGGCCCGCTTCATCACGCGGCCCGGCCAGCTCCGGCTCGGCGTGAAGCCGCTGCAGCCGGCCGGCCTCAGCGCAGCCGAGGTGGCGGCGGCCGAGGACCCGGC
>NZ_VRUX01001058.1:0-859 GCF_008039885.1 Methylobacterium sp. WL103 | reverse complement strand
GCACGACGCTGATCGCCGACGCGGTCGAGACCGCCGCCGTGCCCGAGGCGCAGGCCATCGCGCCGGCGATCAGCGTCGTGCCGGCCGAGACCCGCGAGATCGTCGAGCGCGCGGTGATCACCGGCACGCTAGTGCCCCGCGACGAGATTTTGGTGTCGCCCGAGATCGAGGGCTTCCGCATCATCCAGCTTCTGGTGGAGGAGGGCGACCGCGTCGCCGCCGGCCAGGTGCTCGCGCGGCTCTCGACCGAGATGATCGCGACGCAGGAGGCCTCGAACGTCGCGGCCATAGCCCGCGCCGAGGCCGCGATCGTCCAGGCGAAGAGCCAGATCGTCCAGGCGGAAGCCGCGCAGACCGAGGCGCGGCTGTCGCTCGAACGCGCCCAGACCCTGATCAAGACCGGGAACGGCACCGCCGCGATCCTTGAGCAGCGCGTCTCCGCCGCCCAGGGCGCCGACGGCCGGCTCGCCTCCGCCCGCGGTGGCTTGCAAGCCTCCGAGGCCGACCTTGCCACCGCGAAGGCCGCCGGGACCGAGATCGCGCTGAGGCGTGCGCGCACGGCGATCCGTGCACCCGAGGCCGGCATCGTCAACCGCCGCACCGCCCGCGTCGGCGGCACCGCGACCGCCGTCGGCGAGCCGCTGTTCCGCCTGATCGCCCGGGGTGAGATCGAGCTCGAAGGCGAGGTGCCGGAGACCTGGCTGCCGCGGATCAAGGTCGGCGACCCCGCCCGCCTCGATCTGGAGGACGGACGCCAGATCGTCGGCAAGGTCCGCCGGGTCTACCCGGAGGTCGACCGGACGACGCGCCTCGGCAAGGTCCGCATCGCGCTCGGCGACGACCCGGCCCTGCGCATCGG
>NZ_VRUX01001057.1:0-860 GCF_008039885.1 Methylobacterium sp. WL103 | reverse complement strand
TGGGCGCGGGCATGGCCGTCGAAGGCGGCCGCGACCGTCTCCGGCGCGGCGGCGAGTTTTTCCAGGTCGCCGGTCAGCCGCGCCAGCGCGTGCCAGACTTCGCCGACGGCGCGGTGCGCCGCGCGATAGGGATGCAGCCGCCACAGCACCAGCGCCAGCACGGTCGCCCACAGGCCGCCCGCGAGGAACATCGCGGCGATGATCGCCGCCTCCTCCGGGCTCAGCGCCCGGTCCATGGCGATGCACAGCACCACCACGAGCACGTTGCCCGCGGCCTGGGCCTGCACGCTCCAGACCCGGGCGTAGGCGCAAGCGAAGATCACCGCGCAGGCGGCCGGCACCACGACGAGCGGCCCGTAGGGCTGGATCAGCCCGAACACCCCCCAGATCAGGCCGCCGAGCACCGAGAAGGCGGTGAGCACCCGCAGGCGGATGCGGATCGGGCCGCCGGTGTCGCAGAAGCAGGTGAGGTTGGCCGCAAGCGCCATGGTCAGGAGCGGCGGCCACTGGATCCATTCGTTGGCCAGCAGCACGATCGCGAAGGCGAAGGCCGCGCGCACGCCCTCGACCAGGCTCAGCCCGCGCGGACACAGGTTCGACGAGGGCGGGCGGGGCCGGCGGCAAGGTGACGATCATCGCCGGGAGATGACGCCCGACGACGGCAATTTCGGGATCGGCACGCGCAGGTCCGCAATGCCGCCGTCACCGGTTCCGCTCGCGGGCGAACGGCTCTAGACCTCCGATGCGTCGACGACCGGTCCGGCGCTGGAGCCGCAGGTTGGCAGACCCCGTCCCGAGCGCCCCGCGGAACCCCGCCAAGCGGACGGTGCTCCGTGCCCGCCGCCGCCGCACCGCGGGCG
>NZ_VRUX01001056.1:0-864 GCF_008039885.1 Methylobacterium sp. WL103 | reverse complement strand
CCCTCGTGGTCGCCATCGGCGGCGCGGACGGACTCGACGGCGCGGTCCGGGCGCGGGCCGACCTCACCCTCTCCTTCGGCGCCGCGACCCTGCCTCACGGCATCGTGCGCGTCCTGGCCCTCGAACAGCTCTACCGCGCCCTCACGATCCTGGCGGGGCACCCGTATCATCGCGGTGATCCCGACGGGTGAACGCCTCGCGTGTGCCGCAATGCTGGACGACAGGGGCGGTGATGCACGGAGCCGGCAAACGCACGCCATGAGGCTGGTCACCACGGGCGCTCTCGCAGCCGCACTTGCCGCCGGCCTCGCCGCCATGCCCGCGAGCCGCCTTCGGGCGCAGGATGCTGCCGCACCGGTCACCGAGGCCGAGCGCATCCAGCGCGCCATCGACGAGCGCGACCGCCGCGCCGACAACCTCAAGCGGGTCCAGGACGCCCTCTCCGCCAGCGTGGGCGCCAAGGCGCAGTTCGAGGCGGAGATCGCGAGCATCGGCGGCGACCGGGCCAAGCTCGACGCGGCCTTGCTCGATGCGGGCCGGCAGTCGCAGGCCACCGAGGACCGCATGAGCCGCCTGGAGGAGCGTCTGAAGACGCTCTCGGGCAGCGAGACGGCCATCCGCCGCTCCCTCGACGCCCGCCGTGGTGTGATCGCCGAGATCCTGGCGGCGCTCCAGCGCATGGGCCGTCGCCCGCCGCCGGCGGTGCTGGTCAACCCCGAGGATGTGCTGGCGGTGATCCGCACCTCGATGCTGCTCGGGGCGATCGTGCCCGAGATGCGGGGCGAGGTGGACACGCTGGCCGCCGACCTCGCCGAGCTCGTGCGCCTGCGCGGGCTGATCGCCGCGGACCGGCAGGGCCTGCGG
>NZ_VRUX01001055.1:0-865 GCF_008039885.1 Methylobacterium sp. WL103 | reverse complement strand
GCCCATCGGCCCGGTGGCGCTGACGATCCTCGGCCTCGGTGGCCTCGCCGCGGTGGCTTTGGTCGCCGGCTTCCTCGCCTTCGTCGCCGCCCTGGACCGCAGCGAGCGGGTGCCGCAGGGCCGGGCCGACGGCATCGTCGCGCTCACCGGCGGCGCCCAGCGCATCGGCGACGCGATCGACCTGCTGGCCGGCGGCTACGGCCGGCGCCTGCTGATCACCGGCGTCAACGAGCGCACCAGCCGCGACGAGATCGCCCGGCTCAACCCGACGCAGCGCCACTGGATCGATTGCTGCGTCGACCTCGACTACCGGGCGCGCAACACCATCGGCAACGCCATCGAGACTCGGCGCTGGATGCGCCACAACCGCTTCAGCACCGTCGCGGTGGTGACTTCGAACTACCACATGCCGCGGACGCTGATCGAGCTCGACCACGCCCTGCAGGGGGGCGACCGGATCGTGCCCCATCCGGTGATCGCCGAAGGGTTCGACGGCGCCGACTGGTGGCACAGCCCCTCGGCCACGAAACTGCTGGCGTCGGAATACCTGAAGTTCCTGGTGGCCTGGGTCCGCACCCGGTTCGAGACCGACCCGGAGAGTTCCCGCGTCGCGATCCTGATCGGCCGCGGCAAGCCGGTGAAGGCGCCGGTGCGGATGGTCGCCGAACCGCTGCTGCGCGACCTGCGCTAGATGTTTGGTCCCGGCATTTGGTGGAGCGGGTTTGACCTGAAGCGACTGGGCTCGGCGGACCATGCTTTGCAGATGGCCTCGTAGGGCGTGAGACCCCGCAGGGTCTTCAGGCGGCGGCCAAAATTGTAGGCGCTGACGAAGTCGGCCAGATGGGCGCGGAGCTTGTCGTGGCTG
>NZ_VRUX01001054.1:0-866 GCF_008039885.1 Methylobacterium sp. WL103 | reverse complement strand
CACCGGCACGGCCATCTCGGCGGCGCCCGTCGGCGTCGGCGCGCGCCGGTCGGAGACGAAGTCGATCAGCGTGGTGTCGGTCTCGTGCCCGACCGCCGAGATCAGCGGGATCCGGCTCTCGAAGGCGGCGCGCACCACCGCCTCCTCGTTGAACGCCCACAGGTCCTCGATCGAGCCGCCGCCGCGGGCGACGATCAGCACGTCCGGGCGCGGGATCGGGCCGCCGGGGGGAAGCGCGTTGAAGCCGCGGATCGCGGCGGCGATCTCGTCGGCGGCCCCGTCGCCCTGCACGCGCACCGGCCAGACCAGGACGGGCCGCGGGAACCGGTCCTCGAGCCGGTGCAGGATGTCGCGGATCACCGCGCCGGTGGGGGAGGTCACCACGCCGACGACCTGCGGCAGGAACGGGATCGCCCGCTTGTGCTCGGCGGCGAACAGCCCCTCGGCCGCGAGCGCGCGCTTGCGCTCCTCCAGCAGCGCCATCCAGGCGCCGACGCCGGCCGGCTCCAGGCTCTCGATGACGATCTGGTACGAGGACTTGCCGGGGAAGGTCGTGATCTTGCCCGTGGCGACGACCTCGAGCCCCTCCTGCGGCTTCTGCCGCAAGCGGTTGAAGGTGCCCTTCCAGACCACGGCGTCGATGCGGGCGTTTCCGTCCTTGAGCGAGAAGTAGGCGTGGCCCGAGCCGTGCTGCCCGCGGAACCCCGAGATCTCGCCGCGCAGCCGCACATGCCCGAACGCGTCCTCCAGCGTGCGCTTCAACGCCGAGGCGAGGTCGCCCACCGACCATTCCGGCTGGTTTGCGACGAGCACCGCCGAGGACGGCACGTCGGCGGTGCTCGTCGCAAACCAGCCGGAATGGTCGG
>NZ_VRUX01001053.1:0-866 GCF_008039885.1 Methylobacterium sp. WL103 | reverse complement strand
GCCAACACATCCCCTCAACACGACACTCGATCACCCTGGCGCGGGGTGGAGCAGCCCGGTAGCTCGTCAGGCTCATAACCTGAAGGTCACAGGTTCAAATCCTGTCCCCGCAACCAAACATCATATCCCACATCAGCCGGCTCGCCCAACGCGAGCCGGCTTTTTCGTGCGCACTGGAATCCTTGAGCCCATGCGGACCCTGCGTGTCATCGGAATCGGCACCGGCGACCCGGAGCACCTCACCCTTCAGGCGGTGCAGGCGCTGGCCGACGTCGACGTCGTGTTCGTCCTCGACAAAGGGGCCGACACGGACGACCTCGTCGCCCTCCGCCGCACGATCTGCGCCCGGCACATCCGGGACGACTATCGCCTGGTCGTGGCGCAGGACCCACCACGCGAGCGCCGGCCTGCGGATTACGCGGCCACGGTCGAGGCCTGGCACGCAGCCCGCGCCGACCTCCTCGGCGGCCTGATCGCGGCTAATCTCGGGGCAGGGGAGGTCGGCGCCTTCCTGGTCTGGGGCGATCCGGCGCTCTACGACAGCACCCTGCGCATCCTGGAGCGCATCCTCGCCCGCGACGCGGGCGCCTTCGCCTACACGGTGATTCCCGGTATCTCCAGCGTGCAGATGCTGGCCGCCGCCCACCGCATCCCGCTGAACCGGATCGGCGGCGCCGTCCACATCACCACCGGACGGGCGATCGCCGAGGGCCTGCCGGAGGGCGTCGGCAGCGTGGTGGTGATGCTCGACGCCGACCCGCGCTTCGACCACCTCGATCCGGACCTGACAATCCATTGGGGGGCCTATCTCGGCTCGCCGGACCAGCTCCTGATCGCCGGCCGGCTCGGCACGGTCGGCCCGGAAA
>NZ_VRUX01001052.1:0-869 GCF_008039885.1 Methylobacterium sp. WL103 | reverse complement strand
GGCACCACCGGCTACCGCCAGCGGCGCGCCGATCAGGCCGTCGACCGGACCGCCGACGACACCGCCCTGCGCGGCGACGTAGTTGCGGTCACCGCCGACGAGGGCGACGTTGGCCGAGCGGTGGTCGCGGATCGCTTCCTGGGCATAGGTGCGGATCTGCGGGTTGCGCGACTTGGACAGCGCGATCTGGCTCGACTGGATCTCGAAGGCGTTCGCCTGGAGCGCCTGCAGGCGGAAATCGCTCAGGCCCTGGGCCATGGCGGGGGTCGAGACGGCGACGGCGAGGGCGGACAGGACTGCGTACTTCTTCAGCATTGAAAACCTCTGGTCACGAATGGTGAGCGTGCAAGCCGTCATCGTTGCATCGCCCGGACCGGAATCAACCGATGCGGACGGCGGCAGCACTTCACTGGACCAACGATGACGATCGCCCATGGTTCCTCTGGTCTTGGCTGACCTTGCCGGGGCGGCGGCGCGCGAAGCCGCGCTTGATCGACCTCGCGACAGCGGCCATGCCTGCGCCGTCCCGTCCGCCGCGAGGCCGCCGCCCGTGAAGCTCATCGCGATCCAGATCCTGCGCGCGGCGGCGGCCCTGCTCGTGGTGATGCACCATGCGCAATCCGAGGCGGCCGCCCTGGCGCAGCGGACCGGCCAGGCCTTCGCGCCGAGCGTGCTGCTGCCCTGGGCCGGCGGCGTCGACGTGTTCTTCGTGATCTCTGGCTTCATCATCGTCCACGCGGCCGCTCCCCACGCCGCCGGGCCGCACGGCCGGCGGCGCTTCCTCGCCCACCGGATCGCGCGGGTGGTGCCGCTCTACTGGCTGGTCACCGCCCTCTACCTCGCGGTCGGGCTGGCGGCGCCGGCCGCCC
>NZ_VRUX01001051.1:0-869 GCF_008039885.1 Methylobacterium sp. WL103 | reverse complement strand
GGCCGGGCCGGCGAGCGCCAGCCCCGCCAGGGCGGCGAGCGCGAGACGCCTCATTGCTTGGTGCGGTTGATCACCGCCAGCAACGCCCGGGCGACCGGCTCGGTGACGTTGCGGCGATACTTGCGGTGGACCAGCTGACCGTTGTGGTAGACGTCGTGCTCGACGTAGAGCCGCTCGCCGTCCCAGCGGACGATGTTGTCGGTCTCGGTGGTTTCCTCGACGCCGAGGTCGTCCCGAAGGATCGCGCTGCCGGTCTGGGTGAACATGCGCAACTCCTCGCACTCCGATCGGGGATCGCCAGCGCGGACGATCCCTCCGTCGAGGGCCACAATAGGCAACCGGCGCGGACTGCGCCAGTTCTCGCGACGGCTCCCGAGGCTGCGACGCCTGACAGGCGACCGCCGGTCTCGCTCCCGATCAGATCAACGAACCGTGACCTGATCCTTGATCTTGTCGTAGGTGGCGCGGCTGAGCACGCGCTTCGACAGCAGCTGGTCGATCGAAGCGTAGGGCCGCCGCTGGATGATCGCCCGCCCGATGCTGCCGCCGCCGCGCAGACCGTTCAGATCCGCGACCGACGCGGTGTTGAGGTCGACGAGTGCCAACGCCCTCGGGCCGCCGGTTTCGGCGGCCGCCTCCACCTCCGCCCGCCCGGCAGGCTGGGAGGCGTCCAACTCGGGGGCGACGGTTCGTGGCTCAGGGGACGTTTGCGGGACGGCGGGTGCCTCGGCCGTCGGCTGAGGCGCGGGCGTCGGCATGGTTGCCGGCGCAGGCATGGGAGCGGGTGCAGGCGGACGTGTCAGGGCCGTGTCGCGCCGCGGCGCCGTCGAGGGCACCGGCACCGACGGCCCGACCTGTCGCGGCGGCGG
>NZ_VRUX01001050.1:0-871 GCF_008039885.1 Methylobacterium sp. WL103 | reverse complement strand
TCGCGGATGCGTCGGGCGGCCTCGCGCAGGTGGTCGAGCCCGGCATGGGTCCGCTCGACCTCGCGGGCGAAGGCCGCACCCTCCGGCGTCGGTATCGCGCTGCCGTGCCCGCGCACGAACAGGGGGAAGCCGAGTTCGCGTTCGAGCTGCGCCACCGCCCGGCTCACGTGCGGCTGGCCGATGCCCGGCGCGTCGGCCGCCCGGGTCATGCCGCCGTGGCGCAGCACTGCGCGAAACAGGTCGAGATGGGCCGGATTCATCATGCCCGATCCGCATGGATGGCGAAAGATTGGGCATTTGACGGCATGGGCCCGCGATGGTTGTCAAGGCCGGCGGCGGCAAGCGGGCTGCCTCGGGGGGATGCGCGATGAGAGCCATGTCGGCGGGGTGGGGCAGCGGGTTCCTCGGCATCTTGATCTTCAGCGCCTCGCTGCCGGCGACCCGCGTGGCGGTGGCGGGCTTCTCGCCGCTGTTCCTCACGGCGGCGCGTGCCGCGATCGCCGGGCTCATCGGGGTGGGGCTGCTGCTGGCTTTCCGCGCGCCGCGGCCGCTGGGGCGCGACCTCGTCCCGCTGGCGATCGTCGGGCTCGGCGTGGTGATCGGGTTCCCGCTGCTCACCGCGCTGGCGCTCCGGCACGTCACCGCGGCCCATTCCATCGTCTTCCTCGGGCTGCTGCCGCTCGCGACCGCCCTGTTCGGCGTGCTCCGCGGCAACGAGCGGCCCAAGCCCGCCTTCTGGCTGTTCTCCGGTGTCGGCAGCCTCGCGGTCGCCGGCTTCGCCCTGCGCCTGTCTCTTATAAACATATACCAGCCCACGACACCCGAGCCAAAATCCGAAGACGGCATATGAATGAAAAAAAAAAAAGGGGGG
>NZ_VRUX01000104.1:0-10427 GCF_008039885.1 Methylobacterium sp. WL103 | reverse complement strand
GCAGCCCGCGACGGGTCGCCCAGCGGCCGTTGCCGTCCATGATGATCGCCGCGTGGAGGCCCGGCCTGGGGTCGGATGGGCTTTGCATCGTGTGAAGGCTCCGGACGGGAAGCGGCGTGGCAGGCGGAGGCGCAAAAGGGGCGTTCGGCGGTCAGGCTGGGTTGGCATCGAGCCGGCCGGAATCCGGCGCGCGGGCGGCCTTGGCCGCGTCGCGTACCACCTGTTCCAGCACGGCGAGATAATCGAGGAAGCGCGTCCGCCCCGCCGGGGTCAGCCGGCACAGGGTCTGCGGCCGGTTGTGAGCGTGGCCCTTCTCCAGGCTGACCAAGTCGGCCTCCTGCAGCACCGCGAGGTGCCGGCTGAGGTTGCCGTCGGTGAGCCCGCACAGGCGCTTAAGGTCGGGGAACGGAAGGCCCTTCGGGTGGCCGACCAACGAGGTCAGCACGCTCAGCCGCGCCTTCTCGTGGATCACCCGATCGAGCCCTTCGTAGGAGAAGCGGCCGTCGGCCCGGTCAGAGGTCGCCATCGCCGCCTCCCGCGTTCGACATGACGAGGGCGAGCCAGCCCTGCCCGACCGCGAAGGGCAGCCCCATCAGCCAGGGCGAGAGCGCCCGTGTTTCGCTGGCGATCGCCAGCACCGTCAGGCCGGCTAGGAGATACCACGCGCCGGCCCCCTGGACGGCGCGGGGCAGGATCCGCGCCGAGGCGAACAGGCCGAGCCCGACCAGAACCTGCCACAGGCCGGGCAGCATCCAGATCTCATCCGGCGCGAAGCGGGTGATCACCACGGCGAGGCAGGCGCCCGCGCCCGCAGCCGGCAGGAACCCTTCGATCGCGTTCCAGACCATGGCGTCGGCCAGGCCCGAATGCAGCCGGCGCGAGCGCCGCACGGTCTCGATGCCGATCAGCCCACCCGCGGCGCAGGCCGTTGCGATCCACAGGCCGAAGAACAGCAGCGGCCGCGCGCTCGGATCGCCGAGCCAGAGCGCCTGCCCGCAGGCGGTGGCGAGCGCCAGCACCCCGGTGGCGGCCAGGGCCGCCGAGCCGAGGCCGCGAAACGCGGTGTCCCGCGCGATCTGCGAGCGGATCGCGACGATGTCCGCCAGGGCCTTGTCGAGGTCGTGCATGAAGCTCTCCGGACCGGATCATGCTTTGCAATGCAAAGTAACCCGAGCCTGCGAATCCGGCAAGCGATTTGTTGCAACCTGCGGTTTAATACGCTGCCGGGTGGCTGTGCTCCGACGCGGGTCCGCATTGCCGGGGCGCATCACTTTGCGGATCGTTCCATCCCTCTACCGACGTGCTTCGCCAGCGAATTTCCGACCGTCCCGATGTATCCGTGTGCATCACGAAAGCGCGCAAAAAGTCTTTTGTCGGCGCGCACACCCAAAACCGTGCCATCATCACCGCGAACGCAAACGGGAGAACGTGATGGCGACCGAGAACAAGCGCGGAAACCGCGAGACGAAAAAGCCGAAGAAGGCGGTTTCCAAGACGATTGCTGCGGCGCCCTCGACCAAGGACATGGTCAGCGCCGCGATCAAGACCGCCGGCAAGAAGACGAAGTAGCGCGGCGCAGGCCCAAGACCCGCTGGCGGGAAAGCGCCGGTGGAAAAGGTGCCGGCGTTGTCATCCCGCTAACCGACGGCATGCCACCACGGGGCATGCTCGATCGCATCTGGACGACGGCCAAGGCGGTATTCGGGGTAGCCCTGCTCGTGGTCTGCGCGCTGCTGGCCGCGCAAAAACTCGACCGTGAGCGGGCCGAGCAATCCGCCCAGGCCCTGTTCCGCGCCGGCGGCCCCGAGGCCACCGGCTCGATCACCCCGGCCGCGCCGGCCCTGCCGACGCGGACGCCGTCGGAGTAGCCTTACTCGGCGGCCTGTTGCGCGACGTAGCCGAGCCGGCCGTTCAGCTCCTCGATCAGCTTGACCGCGGCTTCCGCGATCACCGTGCCCGGCGGGAAGATCGCCGAGGCGCCGGCCGCGTAGAGCGCGTCGTAGTCGCCGGGCGGGATCACGCCGCCGATCACGATCATCACGTCGCCGCGGCCCTGCTCGGTGAGCGCCGCCTTCAGCTCCGGCACCAGCGTCAGGTGGCCGGCGGCGAGCGACGACACGCCGACGATGTGCACGTCGTTCTCCACCGCCTGCCGCGCGGCCTCGGCCGGCGTGGCGAAGAGCGGCCCGATATCCACGTCGAAGCCGAGGTCGGCGAAGGCCGAAGCGATCACCTTCTGGCCGCGGTCGTGCCCGTCCTGACCCATCTTGGCGACGAGGATACGCGGGCGGCGCCCGTCGTTCTCCTCGAAGGCCTCGACCAGCCCACGCACCTGCTCGACCGCTGGCGACATGCCACCCACCTCCCGCTTGTACACGCCCGAGATCGACCGGATCTCGGCGCGGTGCCGGCCCCAGGCCTTCTCCAGCGCATCGGAGATCTCGCCCACCGTCGCCTTGGCGCGCGCCGCCTCGACGGCGAGCTCGAGCAGGTTACCCTCCCCTTCCGCCGCCTTGGTGAGGGCCGCGAGCCGCGCGTCGACGTCGGCCTGGTTCCGCTCGGAGCGCAGGCGCTTGAGCTTGTCGATCTGCAGCGTGCGCACGTTGCCGTTATCGACGCGCATCAGCTCGATCTTCATCTCGTCGTCGGGCTTGAACTTGTTGATGCCGACGATGGTCTGGCGGCCGGAATCGATCCGCGCCTGGGCCCGCGCCGCCGCCTCCTCGATCCTGAGCTTCGGGATGCCGGCCTCGATCGCCTTGGCCATGCCGCCGAGCTCCTCGACCTCGCGCAGGTGCTCCCAGGCGCGCGCGACGATGTCGGCGGTGAGCTTCTCGACGTAGTACGAGCCGCCCCACGGATCGACGATGCGCGTGGTGCCGGTCTCCTGCTGGAGGAACAGCTGGGTGTTGCGGGCGATGCGGGCCGAGAAGTCGGTCGGCAGCGCCAGCGCCTCGTCGAGCGCGTTGGTGTGGAGCGATTGCGTGCCGCCCTGCGTCGCCGCCATCGCCTCGATGCAGGTGCGGGTGACGTTGTTGAACACGTCCTGCGCGGTCAGCGACCAGCCCGAGGTCTGCGAGTGGGTGCGCAGCGGCAGCGACTTCTCGCTCTTGGGCTCGAACTCCTTGACGAGCTTGGCCCAGATCAGGCGCGCGGCCCGCATCTTGGCGATCTCCATGAAGTAGTTCGTCGAGATCGCCCAGAAGAACGACAGCCGCGGGGCGAACTGGTCGATCGTCAGGCCGGCGGCCAGACCCGCCTTGATGTACTCGACGCCGTCGGCCAGCGTGTAGGCGAGCTCGAGGTCGTTGGTCGCGCCGGCTTCCTGCATGTGGTAGCCGGAGATCGAGATCGAGTTGAATTTCGGCATGTTCTTCGAGGTGTAGGCGAAGATGTCCGAGATGATCCGCATCGATCCCTTCGGGGGATAGATGTAGGTGTTGCGGACCATGAACTCCTTGAGGATGTCGTTCTGGATCGTACCGGCGAGCTTCTCCGGCGGCACGCCCTGCTCTTCCGCGGCGACGATGTAGAGCGCGAGGATCGGCAGCACCGCGCCGTTCATCGTCATCGACACGGTCATCTCGTCGAGCGGGATGCCGGAGAACAGCGTGCGCATGTCGTAGATCGAATCGATCGCGACGCCCGCCATGCCGACGTCGCCAGACACCCGCGGGTGGTCGGAATCGTAGCCGCGATGGGTCGCGAGGTCGAAGGCAACCGACAGGCCCTTCTGCCCGGCGGCGAGGTTGCGCCGGTAGAACGCGTTCGAATCCTCGGCCGTAGAGAACCCCGCATACTGACGGATCGTCCAGGGCTGGGTGACGTACATCGTCGGATACGGCCCGCGCAGATAGGGCGCGACACCGGGATAGGTGTCGACGAACTCGAGCCCCGCCCGGTCTTCCGGCCCGTAATGGGTCTTCACCGGGATGCCCTCGGGGGTCATCCAAGGCTCCCCCGACGGCGGCGGCGGCACGGCGACGGCGTCCGCGCCCCAGGCGATCTCGGCGAAGTTCGGGATGCGGGAGGTCATGGGCGGTCTTCTCGATCGGGGCCGGGCTTTTCGCCATTATAGGCGAGACGCGATCGGAGGCGACAGCCCTCTTCGTTGCTATGGTTCAGCCATATGAGTCTGGGGCGCTTCTTCCCTCCCCCACAGAGGGGGAAGGAAGAAGCGGTGGCTCTCAGGTGATCAAGCCGCGGTCGCCTCCTGCCCGGCCGCGCGATCCCGCGCGAGCTTGGTCACCGCCACCTGATCGACCTTGCCGGTGCCGAGCATCGGGATCGCGTCGATCACCACCACCTCCGCCGGGATCGCGAGGTCGGGGGCGCCGCGGCCCTTGGCGAAGGCTTGGTAGGCGGCCCGGGTCCCGTCCTTGGCTTGCGTGAACAACACCAGCCGCTCGCCCTTGCGCGCGTCGGGCACCGCGGCCACCGCGCTCGGGCTGTCGGGCCAGAGGTCGGCGGCGGTGGCCTCGATGCCGGCGAGCGAGATCATCTCGCCGGCGATCTTCGCGAAGCGCTTGGCGCGGCCCTTGATCGCGACGAAGCCCTGCGCGTCGATCGCGACGATGTCGCCGGTGTCGTGCCAGCCGTCCACTGGGGCCTCCAGCACGCCGGGGTTCTCGGCGTGGAGATACCCGAGCATGATGTTGCGGCCGCGCACCACGAGGCGGCCGCCCTCGTCGATGCCGGGGACCGGGTCGAGGCGGTGCTCCATGCCCGGCACCAGCCGGCCGACGGTGCCGAAGCGGTTGAACATCGGCGTGTTGACCGCGACCACCGGGCCGCATTCGGTGACGCCGTAGCCTTCGAGGATGCGCAGGCCGAACTTTTCCGCGTAGGTGCGGCGGGTCGTATCCTTCACCGGCTCGGCGCCGGCCACGACGTAGCGCAGCGAACGCAGGTCGTAGGCGTGCGCCACCTTGGCGTAGCCGGTGAGGAAGGTGTCGGTGCCGAACAGGACCGTCGCGTTCGAGCCGTAGACCAGCTCCGGCACGATCCGGTAGTGCAGCGGCGACGGGTAGAGGTAGACCGGCACGCCCGAGACCAGTGGCAGCACCAGGGCCGAGGTCAGCCCGAAGGCGTGGAAGATCGGCAACACGTTGAACACCTTGTCGGACGGTCCGAAATCGATCCGGGCGGCGACCTGGGCGACGTTCGCGAGCATGCCCCGGTTGGCCACCATCACGCCCTTCGGCGTCCCCTCCGAGCCCGAGGTGAACAGGATCGCGGCCGCATCCTCGCCGGTGCGCGCGACGAGCGGCTTTCGGGCCGCGAGAAGGCCGCGGATCTTGTCGCCCGCCGTAACGGTGGCGCGCACGTCCTCCAGGTAGACCAGCTCCACTTTGTCCTTGATCGCCTCGACGAGCGGGCCGAGGCGGCCCTTCTCGATGAAGGCGCGGGAGGTGAGGATCTTCGTCACCTCCGCCGCCTTGCACGCCGACAGGATGTTGGCGGCGCCGGCGGAGAAGTTGATCATCGCCGGCACCCGGCCGGCCGAGGCCAGCGCGAAGAACGTCACCGCGGCGCCGTTGGCGTTCGGAAGCATCAGCCCGATCGCACGGCCCTCCGCCACCATCGGCATCAGCTTGCGGGCGAGGATGTTGGCACCCATCACCAGACGCGAATAGGTCATCTTGCCCGAGACCGGGTCCTCCAAAGCCGTCCGGCGCCATCCGAAGCGCTCGCCGGCCGCGATCAGCGCCGTCATCACGCTGCGGTCGATGTCGGTGGTGTCGAACACGAGTTCGGACATGATGCCGTAGAGCCCCGCGCCCGCAGCCTGCCGCCGAGCCTTGCCTTTGAGGCTTGCGTCGATGTCGAGCTTCACCGGCGGCATCACCGTGACGACGACCTTGGGCCACCAGCGCCGTCTAACCTGGTCGCGTGACAGCCGCGAGAACACGGTCCGCTCCAAGCCCTCGATGCGGACGGGGACGACCATCGCTCCGGACTTGTCGGCGATCAGCCCCGCGCCGTCGTAGACCTTCATCAGGCTGCCGGTGACGGTGAGACGCCCCTCGGGGAAGATGATCAGCGTCTCGCCGCCCTTCACCGCGTTGATCAGCTGGCGGGTGGCGAGCGGGCGCGTCGGGTCGAGCGGCATCGCCTTGGTGACCCGCAGGAACGGCTTCACCCACCAGCGCTGCGCGATGCCATGGTCGACGGCGAAGACCGGCTCCTGGGCGAGCAGCGACAGGGCGAGCGGCGCGTCGAGGAACGAGACGTGGTTGAGGGCGACGATGCAGTTCGCGCCGGCCTTCTCGACGTTGTCGAGGCCGCGGACCTCGAGCCGGTAGAACGCCCGGAACAGGATCGAGAGGAAGTCGCGGAACGGGCTCGTCTCCAGGGTGGCGAGGACGATCACGGCGACGACGAGGTTGAGCACGGCCACGAGCGCCAGCAGCGTCGCGCTGGAGAACCCGGCGCCCTGGAGGGCGGCCAGCGCCAGCGTGCCGCCGACCATGAAGGCCGCCGTCATCACGTTGACGGCGCCGATGATGCGGGCGCGCTTGTCCTTGTCGGTCCAGGCCTGCACCGCGGCGAACGACGGCACGATGTAGAGGCCGCCGGCCATGGCCAGCCCGAGGAAATCGACCGCGACCCGCAGGCCCGAGCCGGTGCGCAGGAAGTCGGCGGCGCCGACCATCGCGCCGGTCTCCGGCGCGTGGTGGGCCACCGTCCAGGCGAGGTCGAGGCCGAACAGGCCCATCAGCACCGCGCCGACGGGGGTCGGCAACAGCACGATCCGCCCGCTGCACAGCCACGAGGCGACGCCGGAACCGAGCGCGATGCCGACCGAGAACACGGCGAGCAGCAGCGTCACCACCGTCTCGGAGCCGTTGAAGTCGTGGCGGACCAGCAGCGGCAGCAGCGACAGCACGACGACGCCGACGAGCCAGAACCAGCTGACGATCACCGAGCCGCGCCACAGGCGGCGGTCGCCCCACAGGTCGCGCAGCAACGCCACGGTCGAGCGCGCGACGTTGCGGTCGACGTGCAGGTCGGGGGCGCCCTCGCCGGTCGCCGGGATGGCGCGGGCGGCGAGCCAGCACAGCACGGCGAAGGCCATGATCAGGCCACCGAAGACGAGGTGCGAGCCGCCCATGGCGCTGGCGAAGCCCGCCGCGATCGTGCCGAGCAGGATCGCGAGGAAGGTCGCGGCCTCGACGAGCGCGTTGCCGGCCGGCAGCTCCTCACGCTTCAGATGATCGGGGAGGATGCCGTACTTGATCGGCCCGAACAGCGCCGCGATGGTCCCGAACAGCCCGAGCGCCACGAACAGGATCGGCACCGAGGCGAGGAAGAAGCCGAGCACGGCGGTGCCGGCGGCGAAGATCTCCGCGAACTTCAGGCGCTTGGCGATGACCGCCTTGTCGTAGCGGTCGGCGAGCTCTCCGCCCAAGCCCGACAGGATGAAGAACGGGCCGATGAACACGGCGCTGGCCAACGTCACCAGGATGCCGGCGTCGGACTCGCCCGCCTGGATGACCTTGAACAGGATCAGGAAGGCGAGCGCGTTCTTGAGGAAGTTGTCGTTGAACGCCGAGAAGAATTGGCACCAAAACAGCGGCGCGAAACGCCGGGCGGTCATCAGCGAACGGAACATGGCGGTCTCCCCGGCTGGGCCATGACTGGCTCAACCCGTGCGGTCGCGTCAAATCCCGGTCCTGCGCTGGCCGAGGACCGAAGTCCGCCGCGCCCCGCCACCGGAATTTGAACAACGTGCAAACTATGCAGTCTGCGGCTGCGCGCAAGCTTGTTCTTGCACGCCGTGCAATCTATCGCTCGATCCCGTGCGCGACCGCACGAGATGCAGCCGGGGCCATAGCGTGAAGACCGTTAAGAAGCGCGCCGCAGGCCCGCGCGGCGACCTCGACCGGGCCGGCTTCGTCGCGCTGGTCTGCGCGGCCGCCGAGGGCATCGTCCGGGACCAGGGCGTGCGCGCCCTTGGGATGCGGCCGCTCGCGACCGCCATCGGCTACGCGCCGAACTCGATCTACAACGCGGTGGGCGACCTCGACGCGGTGCTGCTTCGGGTGAACGCCCGCACCTTCGGCCGTCTGAAGGCCGCCCTCGAAGCCGCCATCGATCCCGAGGCGTCGCCGCGGGCGAACGCGGCGGCCCTGGCCGAGGCCTACCTCGGCTTCGTCGCCGCGGACCCGGCGGTCTGGAGCCTCGTCTCCGACCATGCGCCCGCGCGCGGCGCCGCGGTGCCGGACTGGTACTGGGAGGCGCTGGCGGGCGCCACCGATCTCGTAGATGCGACGCTGAAGCCGCTGCTTCCCGACGCCGACGAGCGCGCCCGGGCGGTCGCCGCCCTGTGGGCCTCGCTCCACGGGCTCGCCTCGCTCTCTACCTCGGGCAAGCTCGGGGCGCTGACGGACGCGGCGCCCATCGACCTCGCCCGGATGCTCGTGGCCCGCTTCCTCTCACCGGACGCCTGATTGACCGCTCCCGCGAAACCGGGTTGTTGGGCGGAAAGTCCCTGAGAGATCGAGCGAACCATGGTCCTGAAACGCGTGCCGACGACGCCGTTCTCCGATCAGAAACCCGGCACGTCGGGGTTGCGCAAGAAGGTCACGCACTTCCGGCAAGCCCATTACGTCGAGACTTTCGTCCAGGCGATCGTCCAGTCCGTCTCCGGCCGCGAGGGCGCGACCCTGGTCCTCGGCGGCGACGGCCGCTTCTTCAACCGCGCTGTGGTGCAGACCACCCTGAAGATCGCCGCCGCCAACGGGTTCGGGCGGGTGCTCGTCGGCCGGGGTGGCCTGCTCTCGACGCCGGCCGCCTCCTGCGTGATCCGTAAGCACGGGGCGATCGGCGGCATCATCCTCTCGGCGAGCCACAATCCCGGCGGCCCGGACGGCGATTTCGGCATCAAGTTCAACACCGCCAACGGCGGCCCGGCGCCCGAGGGCGTCACCGAGGCGATCTTCGAGGCCACGAAGACCCTGACGGAATACCGCATCGCCGACGTGCCCGACCTCGACCTCGACCAAGTCGGGACGACGCGGATCGGCGACATGGTCGTGGAGGTGATCGACCCGGTCGCCGACTACGCCGCGCTGATGGCCGCGCTGATCGACTTCGAGGCGATCCGCGGCCTGTTCGCCTCCGGCTTCCGCATGCGCTTCGACGCCATGAGCGCGGTGACCGGCCCCTACGCCCATGCGATCCTCGAAGGCATGCTCGGCGCGGCCCCCGGCACGGTGGTCAACGGCGAGCCGAAGGAGGATTTCGGCGGGCACCACCCGGACCCGAACCCGGTCCACGCCCACGACCTCTACGACCTGATGCTCGGGGCAGACGCGCCGGATTTCGGCGCCGCCTCGGACGGCGACGGCGACCGCAACATGATCGTCGCGCCGGGCCTGTTCGTCACCCCGAGCGACAGCCTCGCGATCCTTTCCGCGCACGCGACCTCGGCGCCGGGCTACGCCGCGGGCCTTGCCGGCATCGCCCGCTCGATGCCGACCAGCCGCGCCGCCGACCGGGTCGCCGCGGCGCTGGGGATCGGCGCCTACGAGACGCCGACCGGTTGGAAGTTCTTCGGCACCCTGCTCGATGCCGGCCTGATCACCCTCTGCGGCGAGGAGAGCGCCGGCACGGGCTCGAACCACGTCCGCGAGAAGGACGGGCTCTGGGCGGTGCTGCTCTGGCTCAACATCCTGGCGGTGACGGGCAAGCGTGCCGACGCCATCGTGCGCGAGCACTGGGCGCGCTTCGGGCGCGACTACTACACCCGCCACGATTACGAGGAGATCGCCTCCGACGCCGCCAACCGCCTGATGGACGGCCTGCGCGAAAAGCTCGCCGCCCTTCCGGGACGGCGGATCGGCGACTTCACGGTCTCGGCGGCGGACGACTTCCGCTACGTCGACCCGGTGGACGGCTCGGTGAGCGAGCACCAGGGCGTCCGCGTGACCTTCGCGGAGGATGCCCGCATCGTCTACCGCCTGTCCGGTACCGGCACGGCGGGCGCGACGCTGCGCGTCTACATCGAGCGCTACGAGGCCGCGCCGGACCGGCTCGAGCGTCCGGTGGCGGAGATGCTGGCCCCCCTGGTGGCCGTCGCCGGCGAACTCGCCGAGATCGCGGCGCTCACCGGCCGGGCCGAGCCGAGCGTGGTGACCTGAGGGGACAGCCCGACGGCGCAAACTACTGGTCGTAAGGCGCGGAACCGCCGCTTGGCATATTGTGTGCCTCTCCCCGGCGCATGCCTGCGCGGCACGGTGCAAGGAGGCTCCTCCTTGCCGCGGACACGGTAGGCCGACCGCTTGGCGGGCGGCGTCGCCGGGTCCTTCGACGCGCGGGCCGTTCCCGCCCCGCGATCGAAAAGTGCCCGATGGACAAGACTTCGCTCACGCGCCGCCACCTCATGCTCGGCAGCGCCGCCCTTGGTGCGCTCGCCGCCGGCT
>NZ_VRUX01001049.1:0-871 GCF_008039885.1 Methylobacterium sp. WL103 | reverse complement strand
GCCGAGGCCGCCGCCGCGCTCGGGCTCCCGCACGCGATCCTGCGTTGGGACGGTGTCCACCCCGGCACCGCGATCCAGGCGACGGCGCGCGCCGCGCGCTACCGCCTGCTCGCCGCGCACGCCGCCTCGGTCGGCGCCGGCTACCTGCTCACCGGCCACACACGCGACGACCAGGCCGAGACGGTGCTCATGCGTCTGATCGCCGGAAGCGGCCCGGCGGGCCTTGCCGGCATGCGGCGGGAGCGCCCGCTGGCGCCGGGGCTCGTGCTGGCCCGCCCCTTCCTCGACATCCCAAAAGGCGATCTCGTCGCCTGGTGCGAAGCGGAGGGCGTCGGCTTCGTCCGCGACCCCTCGAACGCCGACGACCGCTACGGCCGGGTGCGCCTTCGCCGGTTGCTGCCGCTGCTCGCCGCCGAAGGGTTCACGAGCGAACGATTCGCAAAGGTGGCCGAGCGCGCCGCCCGCGACGACGCGGCGTTGGCCGCGATGGCAAACGCCGCCTTCCGGCAAGCCGTCTTCGCCGCGCCTTCCGTGGAAGGGCGGGGCGATGGCAGAGGGGGGGCGTCCGCTCCCCCTCCTCATCCTGAGGTGCCGGAGCGGAGCGGAGGCCTCGAAGGAGCCCTTCAGAGGCCGCTGCGCCCCCTGGAGTCCTCCTTCGAGGCGGCAGACGCCCCACCTCGGGATGAGGTGGTGAGGGGTATCGAACCAGCTGCGATCACCTCCCCCGCAGAGAGGGGAGGGGGTGCTGCGGGCCCCCCCAATCGCCCGGCCCCCCCCCCCCCCCCCCCCCCCGCGCCGGCGGGCCCCCGGGGGGCCCCCCCCCCCCTGCCCGGGGCGGGCTTTTTGGCGGGCCCCTCCCGCCGCAGCACCC
>NZ_VRUX01001048.1:0-872 GCF_008039885.1 Methylobacterium sp. WL103 | reverse complement strand
GCGTTGGGCGCCGTGCGCGGCAGCCTGCCGGCCGCGCCCCCCGGCGTGACCCAGTCGAGCCTGTCGGTGACGATCCCGCTCAACTATCGCGTGCGTTGAACAGAGGAAAACGCCGCCGGCGCAAGGTGCCGGCGGGTCTGACGGGCGGCTTCGACGACGCCCGAGGCTACGACGGCACGGGAAAAGTCGCCGTGACTTGCCGTCCGTGCCGCCGCGGCATTCGCCATCGGGGCGCCCGACATGCTACACCACCTTGAGTTCCGCACGCCGCGACGGGTTCGCGGCGGACCGGCGGAGACGATGCGAACCGGCCGCCCACCTGTCCTCGGGTCGCGCCGAACCCGCCCATTCCGACGACCGGGAGCGCTCCCTTCGCACGTGGAGCGCCCTTGGCGCGACGGCACCGGCAGGGACGAAAGGAATACGATGAGCGACGAGATCGATACCGGCGCGGACACCGAGGACGAAGTCCGCACTCCGGAAGAGGAAGCCAAGCACAAGGCCGAGGAGCGGGCCGAACGCGCGGAGCGGGCCGAGCGCATGCAGCGCGAGGGCGCCCAGGCCATGGCCGAGCACATCGCCTCGATCAAGGCCGTCGACGAGCGCACCGTGCGCCTGCGGGCGTTGCGCCTCGCCAAGGAGGCCTCCGACGCGCAGGCGAAGGCCGCCGAGGTCAAGCCGCTGACGAAGGCCGCCGCCGCCAAAGCCGCCAAAGCCGCTGAGAAGGCGGCCGAGAAGGCCGGCGCCGAGAAGGCCGCCCCGAAGAAGAGCGCGGCCAAAGCCGCCAAGAAGGCCTGAGGCGCGACCATGGCCTTCGACCGGACACGCCGCATCACCGATCCGCGCCAGGCGGCCGAGGCCGCCTTCAAGGC
>NZ_VRUX01001047.1:0-873 GCF_008039885.1 Methylobacterium sp. WL103 | reverse complement strand
CCCGCCGCGCCGGCCAACCGCGGCGCCCCGACGATCAGCGCGAACCACCTCGCGCTCGCCCGCGAGGTGATGCTGAGCTCGGGCATCGCCCGCTCGTTCGATTCGATCATTCCGGCGTTCGCCGACCAGATCAAGCAGCAGTCGGTGACGCGGCCCGAGCTGGCCAAGGACCTCGACGAGGTGCTGCGGTCGCTCAACCCGGAGATGGAGCTGCAGAAGCAGCGCATCATCGACACCGCCGCCCGCATCTACGCGACCAAGCTGACCGAACCCGAGCTACAGGACATCGCGACGTTCTTCCGCTCGCCCGCCGGCAAGCGCTACGTCGAGACGCAGCCGCAGATCCTCGACGAGATGGTCCAGGCGATGCAGACCTGGACCCAGGAAGTCTCGGAATACGTCATGGTCCGCGTGCGCGCCGAGATGGGCAAGCGCGGGCACCAGCTCCAGTAGGCCGTAGGGCTGTCCGCAGAACGCGCCGTGCATCCGTCCCGACGCCTCTACGCGGCCGGCGCCGTCGCGCTCGCGGCGATGCCCTTGGCGATGGCGCTGGCCAACCGCTCGAGCCCCCTCGTCGTCGGCATCGCGGCGTTGCTGTTCCTGGCCGGGCGCTGCCTTGAGGATGCCGGCGCGGTGCGGCGCCTGCTGTTGCCGCCGCTCGCGACGCCGCCGGGCCTCGCGGCCCTGGTGTTCCTGGCCTGGTGCGCCGCGACGCTCGCCTGGACGCCGTTTCCGGCGCTTTCCCTGCGAATGGCCGGCGAGTTCGTGCCGACCCTCGTCGCCGCCTACCTGCTGGTGCGCCTCGCCCCTGGGCGCATGCCGGGCTTCGCCGCGCCGCTCTCGGCCGCGATGGTGGTGCTCGCCGGGCTGACC
>NZ_VRUX01001046.1:0-874 GCF_008039885.1 Methylobacterium sp. WL103 | reverse complement strand
GCACCGGCGGCGGCGGGCCGGCCGGTCGGCGCAGGCCCGGCACCACCGCGAGGAACGCGGCGACGGGCCCTGCGAAGGTGTGGAGAAGCCTGGCGATTTCCATGTCGTACCCCCGATCGAATCGAACGAGGGGCACGATCGGGCGGCGCGCGTTGACGGCGGGTTCACCGCGGCGGCGCTGGGCGGCAATCGCCACGCTTCAAGGCGCCTGTCCCCGGATCGATGCGGAGAGCGTTAAGGAATCCTCGCCGCGCCAATCCTCACGGGGTCTGCGACTGCTTGATCCGCTCCTGCATCGCCTTGTCCTCGGGGCGGCCGTAATTGATAAAGAACTGGTTGCCGTCGACGGCCTTGCCCCGCTGCAGGTTCGAGAGCTGCACGGTGGTGAGGTAGCCCTGCGGATCGGTGATCCGCCACTGGCTCAGCACCTTCACGTCGGGGTCGAAGAACAGCTGGATCTTCGAGGTGCCGCCGAGCGTCGCGCGGTCCTCCAGGCTGATGCGGACGCCGCCGGGATCGTTCGACACGTCGGTGACGGTGAGGTCGCGGGCGAGGTCGATCTTCTCGCGGACCAAAAATTTCAGCGGCGTCTGGGCGATGAAGTACAGATCCTGGGTCGCGAGCTTGCGGTCGCGCACCGCCACCGAGGTGCCGTCGGCCACGACCTCCAGCGGCGAGGGCGGGTCGTAGTCGAAGCGCAGGCGGCCGGGTTTCGCGATGGTGAGCTTGCCGCCGATCCGCCGCCCGTCCGCGGCGATCTGGATGAACGAGCCGGTGAGTGTGCCCATGCCGTTGAAGTAGGCGTTGGCCTGGGACAGCACGGTGGCGGCGTCCGGCGGCTCGTCCGAGGCGCCGGCCGGGGCAGGGGCGGGCG
>NZ_VRUX01001045.1:0-877 GCF_008039885.1 Methylobacterium sp. WL103 | reverse complement strand
GCCGCGTCGCCCTTCGCCCTGAACGCCGCGTGGCCCACGGGGAGCCTGTCGGCCGACGGCACCGCCACCACCGCGGGCGGCTTCGCGATGCAGGGGCGGGGACGGGTCGAGACGCGCTCGTTGTCCGAGACGATGGCCTGGGTCGGCGGCGACGTGGCGCTGGCGCCCTTCATCCGGACCCTCGTGCTCGACGGCCGCTTCGAGACCGCCGGCCGGACCCTGTCGTTTTCGAGCCTGCGCGCGACCCTCGGCGACGACGTGCTCGAAGGCGCGGGCTCGATGAGCTTCGGCGAGGCCCGCACCGCGGTCCAGGCCACGCTCGCCGCCGACAGCCTCAACCTCGCGCCCCTGCTCGGCGGGCTGATGCAGGTCTTCGGCACCGCTCCGGCGGATGACGGCACCGCGGAGCCGGCCCGGCCGGTGGCCCTGGCGCCGCTCACCGGCGGCGACCTCGACCTGCGCATCTCGGCCGCCGAGAGCCGAATCGGCCCGGTCCTCCTCAGCGACCTCGCCGCGAGCGTGCTGGTGCGGCCGGGCTCGATCGAGGTCGCACTCAACCGCGCCGGGCTGCAGGGCGCGACCCTGAAGGGCCGGGTCGCCCTCTCGGCCGCCGGCGCAGACGGCGGCGAGACCGAGGTGAAGGCGCAGGGCGCGTTCGACCGGCTCGACCTCGGATCGCTCCTCCTCGACCTCGGGGAGGCGCGCTGGGTGCTCGGCGGCACGCAAGGCCAGTTCACCCTGGAGAGCAGCGGGCGCGACACCGCGGACCTCGCGGCGCACGTCGCCGGGCGGGCGGGCTTCACCATCGACGGCGGCGTGCTAGCCGGGATCGACCTCGTCGATGTCCTGCACCGCAACGGGGCGATCGCGCCCGGAG
>NZ_VRUX01001044.1:0-881 GCF_008039885.1 Methylobacterium sp. WL103 | reverse complement strand
CCGGAGGCCGTGCAGGCGGAGTTGCGCCACCGCGCCCGCGCGCTCGCGGCGGCGGGCCGCTTCACCCGCGAGTGCTTGGCGCGCCAGACCCTCGACCTCTACGCCCGCGCCCTTGCCTCGGCGCAATCGCGACAGGCCCGTTGAAGCGGACGTGTGGAGGCGAGCGCTACGCGCGAAACGGGCGCAGCAGCGCCGCTTCTTCCTCGGGTCGCCCGCGCCCGGGAGCGAGGCTCTCGTAGCGGCGCGAGCGCGCCAGCACATGCGCGCGGCCGAGGTGGTGCTCGATCGCCCCGTGCAGCGCGACGAGGCTTCGCGGCCAGCCGCCGTCGAGGGCAGGCCGCTCGTGCACCCGGCCTTCATAGCGCACGGCCTTGCGGTTCAGCCGGTACTGCACGTCCGGGAAGACGTCCGACAGCAGGCCGTCGACCCGGTTGCGGCGCGCAAGCCCGACCGAGAGCACGTCGCCCGCCTCCGCCAGGGCCGCAAGCGCCGGGAGGCGGCGGCCGACTGCAAGATCAAGGGTCTCGTCCGCGTCGAGCTGCAGCATCCAGGGATGGTGGGCGAGATCCTGGAGGGCGTTGCGCTGGGCGGCGAAATCGCCATCCAGCGGACGGGCCGCCACGCGGACCGCATCATGCGGAAACCCTTCGGCCGACACGGCGCTTGGCGAGGCAGCCGCCGCGTCGAGCAGGACGACCACGTCGTCGGTCCAGGCCGCGTGGGCCGCGACCGCCGCCAACACGTGGTCGAGGTCGGACGGCCGGCAGAGCAGGCCGACGGAGACCGGCGCCCGCTCCCCCGCATCGAGGGCGTAGAGGTCGGCTTGCGCCGCCCGCACCGCGTGCGGCCGGCGAAGCTCCGCCCGGCCCGCGGCGTCCTGC
>NZ_VRUX01001043.1:0-882 GCF_008039885.1 Methylobacterium sp. WL103 | reverse complement strand
CCGCGAACGCGAGGAGGTCGGCGAGCGCCGGCCCGGCGGCGGAGGCGCCGTCGCGGTGCTCGAACAGGTCGCGCAGCGGCGTGGTCTCGCCGGCGGCGCCCAGGAGCGCGCCCGCGATCTCGCGGGTGCCGTGAAGGAGCGGCGTCAGCGCCTCGACCCCGAAGCGGTCCGGCTCGAGGTAGAGCACGCCGAGCGGGTCGCCGCCGAGGTCGAGTTCGTGCACGCACCCGGCCGGGATCATCGCCGTGCGGCAGCTGGTCCAGTCCTGCGTGCCGACGCGCAGGCGGAAGTTGCCGTAGAGCCCCGCGAGGAAGACCGGCGCGCCGTGCTGGTGCCCCGCATTGTAGCGCAACGGCCCGGCGAAGAAGGTCGTCGCGCCGGCCACATGCCAGAGCGGCCGCAACGGCCCGTCGTCGGCAGCACGTTCGTACAAGCGCCCGATCCCCCGCAGCCGGTAGGCCTTCGCCCACGCCGCGCAGTCTGCGGCCTCACGCGGGCGAAGGGAATGATTCGATGATCGAACGGACGCGCCGGCAACTCGCCGCGACCGGCCTCGCCGCCTTGGCCGCCCCGGCGCTGCTGCCTCGGTCGGCGCGGTCCGAACCGCTCGGCCCGGCGACGCCGGCGCAGTACCGGTTCGCGCTCGGCGCCTTTCGCGTGACGATGCTGCTCGATGCCGCCGGGATGATCGACGGCCCCTGGCCGATCGTCGGCGAGGACCGCCCCAAGGGCGAGGTCGAGGCCCTGATGCGCGCCAACCGCCTGCCGCCCGATCGCTTCCAGCCGGGCTTCACCCCGGTGCTGATCGAGACCGGGCGCGAGACCATCCTGTTCGACACCGGCAACGGCGCGGTCGGCTTCGTGCCGCCGCCGGCCGGCGGA
>NZ_VRUX01001042.1:0-883 GCF_008039885.1 Methylobacterium sp. WL103 | reverse complement strand
ATGAGGCGGATGGAGGCCAAGAGGACGAACGCTCGCCCTTTCCGGCTTTTGCATTCCCAATCCTTCGCGAGACGGCGGCAGCGGTTGAGCCAACCGATCGTTCGCTCGACAATCCAGCGCTTGGGCAACACGACGAAGCCCTTGGCCTGATCGGACCGCCTGACGATCTCGACCGTGATCGTGCGGCAGACCTTGCGCAGACCATCTTGGAAGGTCGGTCCCTGATAGCCGCCGTCGGCGAAGAGCTTGAGCAGAAACGGGTAGAGGCCGAACAGCGTGGCCATCACCAGCACGCCGCCATCCCGATCCTGAATGTCGGCGGGATGGACGAGCGCGTGCATCAGCAGGCCCTGCGTGTCGACCAGGATGTGGCGCTTCTTGCCCCTGATCTTCTTGCCCGCGTCGTAGCCGGGCGGGTCGATCGAGCGCCCCCTTTTTCCGCGCCCTTCACGCTCTGGCTATCGATGATGGCTGCCGTCGGGCTGACCTCCCGACCCACACGCTCCCGGCAGGCGACGTAGAGCGTGTGATGGATCCGCTCCAGCGTGCCGTCATAGTCCCAGAGGTCGAAGTAGTCGTGCACCGTCGAGCGCGCCGCCAGATCCTTTGGGATCGCCCGCCATTGGCAGCCAGTGCTCAGCACGTACATCAGGCCGTTTACCACCGCCCGCATGTCGACGCTGCGCTTGCCGCCGCCACGCTTGGCTGGAGGGATCAGGGGCTCGATCAGCGCCCACTCGTCATCCGTCAGGTCGCTCGGATAACGAAGCTCGCTTCGATCGTAGCGGGTCCGGTTCTCAGTCGTCCACATCGGCAGCCTCCACACAGGCAGCCTTGAATCACAAACCCCTCACATCACTCAATATGTCGCCGGACAGACACT
>NZ_VRUX01001041.1:0-885 GCF_008039885.1 Methylobacterium sp. WL103 | reverse complement strand
GAGCTCGACCACGTAGCCGCGCGCGCCGAGCGCGCGCTGGACCAGGCGCGCGAGACCGGGGTCGTCGTCGATGTAGAGGATGCGGGCCGTGCCGGCCGGTCCGGCCGCGGCGGGGGGAGGGCCGGTCATGGGTTCTCGGGCACCTGGATCACCGAGAAGAACAGCCCGAGCTGCCGGATGGCGTTGGCGAAGCCTTCGTAGTTCACCGGCTTGGTGATGTAGACGTTGGCGCCGAGATCGTAGCAGCGCTGGACCTCGCGGCTGTCGTCCGTGGTGGTCAGGACGACGACCGGCGAGCGCTTGGTGTGCGGGTTGGCCTTCACCTTCTCGAGGATGTCGATCCCGGTCATGTCGGGCAGGTTGAGGTCGAGCAGGATCAGCAGGTGGCGCCGCGCGCTGACCTCGCCCGAGCCGTCCGGCCCGAGGAGGAAGTCCAGGGCCGAGGTGCCGTCGCGGAAGGGGATGATCTCGTTGTTCACGCCCGCGCGGCGGATGTTGCGCTCGATCAGCCGGGCGTGCCCGTCGTCGTCCTCGATCATCACGATGCTGACGGCGTTCATGGCGGCCTCCAGGGTCATTCCGCGGCCAGGGTCGTCGGGGCGCCGTGTGCCTCACGACCTGTAGCCGCCTCGCGCGGCAGCGTCACCTCGAAGGTGGTGCCCTCGCCCAACGTCGAGGTCAGGTCGATGCGCCCGCCGAGCGACCGCACCAGCGCCTTGACGTGCGCCAGGCCGATCCCCTCGCCCGGCCGGTCCTGGACCCCGGAGCGGCGGAACAGCTCGAACACGCGGGCGTGGTCGCGCGGGGCGATGCCGCGCCCGTTATCCGTGACGGCGATGCGCACGCGGTCGCCGCCCGCCGGCCGGGCGGTGATGGCGATCCGGC
>NZ_VRUX01001040.1:0-886 GCF_008039885.1 Methylobacterium sp. WL103 | reverse complement strand
GTGTCGGCTTCCTCGGCCGCCACGAAAGCCGAGGCCTCCGGCAGGGCGAGGTCGACGCGGGTCCCGTGCCCGACGCGGCTCTCGATCCGCAGGCGGCCGTGCGATTGCTGGGCGAGGCCGAACACCATCGCGAGGCCGAGGCCGGTGCCCTGGCCGACGGCCTTGGTGGTGAAGAACGGCTCGCAGACCCGCGCCAGGATCTCGGGCGGTATGCCCTCGCCGGAATCGCTGACCGACACGCCGACATAGGCGCCGCGGCTGAGGTCCGGGTCGTCCTCGATCGTCAGGGCCTCGGTCTCGACGACGATGGTGCCGCCCTCGCGCATGGCGTCGCGGGCGTTGATGCAGAGGTTCAGGATCGCGAGTTCGAGCTGGTCCGGGTCGACCTGGGCGGGGCCGAGGTCGGCACCGAGACGGGTCTCGACCGCGACGAGGCCGCCGAGGCTGCGCGAGAGCAGTGCCGACATGCCCTCGACCAGGGCGTTCACGTCGGTGGGCCGGGCGCGCAGGTCGTTGGCGCGGCTGAAGCTCAGCAGGCGCTTGGTCAGCGAGGCACCGCGCTCCGCCGCACCCCGGGCGTTCTCGATCAGGCGCAGCACGCGCGGCTGCTCCTGGACCTTGGGGGCTGCGAGCTCGAGGCTGCCGAGGATCGCGGTCAGCAGGTTGTTGAAGTCGTGCGCGATGCCGCCGGCCAGGGTCCCGAGCGCCTGCATCTTGTCCGACTGGCGCAGGCGCGCCTCGAACCCCTTCTGCTCGGTGATGTCCCGCTCGATGGTGGCAAGATGCGCGACCCCGCCGGCCGGCCCGCGGATCGGCACGCGGACCACGTGGCTCCAACGTTCGGCGCCGAGCGGCCCTTCCGCCGACACCACGTCGCCGACCTCGC
>NZ_VRUX01000103.1:0-10513 GCF_008039885.1 Methylobacterium sp. WL103 | reverse complement strand
GGGACGGGTCGGCCGGGCGGGGTTGGGCGGCGGCGGCGGGCATGGGGTGCGACTCGCTGTGAGAACAGAACAAGAACACACCAGATCGGTCAAGGTTCGGTCAAGAGGGGCGGCAAAGTGGGGGATTCAGGCGAACCGGGATGCGGTCCCATGCGGCGGCGGTCGTGCTCGATCGCGAAGACGTGGGCGTAGAGGTTGGCGACCCAGCGCCGTCCCTCCACGGTGAGGTCCAGCGCCCGGATGGCGTCGCCGATCACCGGCTCGACCTTGCCCCAGAAGAAGCTCGGGTAGCGCTCGGCCAGATCCGCCGGGTCGACGTAGCCGAGCGATTCGCACAGGCCCGCCTCGCGCAGCTCGTGGAACAGCGCGTTGAGCTTGCGCGGATAGAGCGGATCGCCGAGCTGGCCGATGAGGTCGGCCGCGCGCATCAGCCCGGCTTCCGTGGCGGTCTCGGCGTGGTCGCCGTCGTCGGGCACGGGGAAGCGCGTCAGCTCGATGGCGCGTGCCACGCGGCCGGCGTCGACGAACTCGTGGGTAGCAAAGCGCTCCCACACCGCGATCTTCGAGCGCTCGACGTGGTGCGCCGTGAGCCCGGCATCGGACGCCCCGCGCGGCAGCCCGACGGTGGTGCCGGCCCGGTCGATCACGAACCGGGTGCGCGTGTCGCCGGCGCAGACGCCGCGGACGTAGCCGATGTCGTGGTAGAGCGCGGCCAGGATCGCGTGCAGCCAGTCCCGCGGCGACACCCCCTGCGCCACGAAGCGGCCGCGCAGGATGTCCTGGGTCACCAGCGTCACCAGGGTGGTGTGGTCGGCATCGTGATAGAGCGCGTCGCTCTGCGCGATCCGCTCGATGGTCAGCCGCGCCGATTCCTCGATCACCTCGACATAGCCCGGCTCCCGGCTGCCGAAGGTGCGCCGGTAGATCAGGGCGAGGTGCTCGCCGAGGGCGTTGGCGAGAAGCTTTGTCGCGTCGAGCATATCTATCCTACGATTGATAGCATTGTAGGGAGTCGCTAGGTAGCAGCAACATACAAAATTTCAAATTGTAATAAAAATTTGACAGTCAGCCGAAGGTAGATATACTTAGATCATATAATATTTCTCAGGTGTTGTTGCGCATTGGGGGTTAATATTGACTTACAAAGAAAAGCTTAGCGCCATTCTTTCTAAGGGGTATTTCCCCAAGGAGTTACCATTTACGTTTGAAACAAAAGATTTCGGAATTCATGCAAATGAAATCATAGATCAATGGAGGGCGAATAGAGTATTTTCGCTGAAACCAGCGAGAAAGATTAGCAAAAAAAATAAGAGAAACGCCTATGGCTATATTGTCGGCGCAACGGAATCTGAAGTTATATCTATGCCCAAGAGAGGATTTGAGAGAAGAAATATTAATATTACTCACCCTATTCCGCAAGATTTATTATGTTTAGATTTATCAAAGAACTGGCTATCAATTCAGAAATGGTTGATGCGACAAAAGTATTCTATAGATAAAATTTAGATCTCTGATGAACACGCTAGATCAATCCGATCTATTAATTTTCAAAGCCATCGAGCGAAAAAAAATTACATAGAAGCGGTTTCTGATTGGCTGGTAAAAACAGATATTTCTCGATTTTATCCTTCAATATATACGCATTCTATCCCTTGGGCTGCCTATGGAAAAGATAAAGTAAAAAGTAACATACCGCTTTACGAAGGGTCCCTTGCTGATCGTATTGACGTCCTGTTGCGTGCATGTAATCGAAACCAAACGGTAGGTATACCAATCGGTCCAGAAAGTTCAAGAATAATTGCTGAAATAATTTCAGCAAGAATTGATAATGATTTTGCAGAAAAAGCGCCATACATCGAAAATAATGCAATTGATCGACTGCAGGATGATTGGTTTATTGGTCTTAAAACGCTGGAAAGTGCAGAACGGGCATTATCAACAATCGGAAGCGTTTACAGAAACTATTCACTTGATATAAATGGAAGTAAAACATCGGTTACGCGGGTGATAGGAGAATTTGGACAACAATGGGTTTCAGAAATCGGAGCATTTTTATCTCATAAACCTGGGCCGGTTCGAGGATCAAGGCTACGAGAGTTCTTATATTTAAGTATTAGAATGCAAATAAAGTTTCCCTCCGAAGCTGTAACGAGTTATGTGCTGTCGATCATCGAGACCCAGAGCATCAGCCCCGCCGACGTCGAGCCGCTAGAGTCTTTTTTGCTTAAGTCCGCACTTATATCGCCATCGGCTATGAATGTTATTGGTCGCTTGCTTATAAATATTCAACATACAACGAAAAGGCTGTCATGCAGCAGAATAGCAGATCGATTCACATCTTTAGCTATTTCAAATCTAAGCAATGAAAGGACATATGAGGCTATATGGCAAATTTATACTTTGCGAGGCTTGAAAACGAAGCTAAAAGCATCAAAATTTGCAGAGATGCAGGAGGGGGCTCCATCTAGTGTCGTTGGTCTATTGCTTTTAGATATGGAAAGCAAAGGGCTGGTGGTCGGCAGACTTCCTAAAGTTGAATGGAGTAAATTAATAACGGAAGAAAAATCTCTGGCTGACGCGTCTTGGCTTCTGGGATACGAGGGCATCCGGCATGGTTGGTTGTCTGACACCAATCGGTTATCTAGAACGCCATTTTTTGATGCAATGTTGAGTAGAAATATAGTTTTCTATGATGACAAAAGAAATGTGCTCCCGTCATCTGGGGTGGTTAGGCGCAAGCTAAGTCAGAGAGCTGAAAATATCCGAGAGACTCAATTGATGCTGCTGGCAATGCGAGGATTTGATTTCGGAAAACACAGCGGTTGAAAATAGCATAATCAAGCCCGCTGCAACCATGTTATCGCAGCAGGGTAACTGTTTCTAAGTATGGATCACCTTCCCATAAGCATCCAGCACGCTCTCATGCATCATCTCGGACAGCGTCGGGTGCGGGAAGACCGTGTGCATCAGGTCTTCCTCGGTGGTGATTTGTTCTGTTTTGTCAGTTGGTTAGGCATCTGTCTAACGCCTGACATGAAGTTGAAAAGGTGCCGCTGTTCGGTCCGGTCACAAACTGGTCACAGCGAGAGTAGGCATGGCGTCGATAAGGAAGCGAAACGGGCGGTGGCAGGTCCAAGTTCGTGTGAAAGGGTCCCCTCCCCTTGCACGATCATTTCTGACGAGGGCCGACGCTTTGGCTTGGTCACGTCTAATTGAATCCGAAGCTGATCGGCGGGGCTTACCGGTTGGAGTCCGAGTCCTCGACGAACTCTCAGTGGGCGACATACTCACACGCTACCAGCAAGAGATCACCCCTACCAAGCAAGGTGCCGTCCGAGAGGCGATGGCGGTAAAGGTGCTGCTCAAACATGCCATTGCGAAGGTACCTCTGAGTGCCCTCACGGTTGCCAAGGTGGCGGCCCACCGTGACCTCCGGCTCCGCACGGTGAAGCCAGCGAGCATCAACCGGGAGCTGGCCCTCTACCGGCACGCCTTCGAGGTTGCCCGGAAGGTCTGGGATGTGCCGCTGTCCGAGAACGCCTTCGCTCTCGTGGTGAAGCCCAAGGTGCTCAATGGCCGTTCACGTCGCCTGGAGCCCGGGGAGTGGGAGGTCTTGCGGGAGGGGTGCAGGCGGTCCCGGAACATGAACGTCCTGCCAATGGTTGAACTTGGCTTGGAGACTGCCATGCGACGCGGGGAGGTCCTCCGGTTGCGGTGGCAGGATATCAACTGGACCAAGCGCACCCTGCTCATCCCAACCACGAAGAACGGCCATGCGCGGACTATACCGTTGACCGGGCGGGCCCTGGTGGTGCTCCGGGAGTGGATGGCACCGTCAATCACAGGGGAGCTACGGGTTTTCCCAACGACAGAGGACGCGGTTAAGACGGCGTGGCGGTGGGTGATGAAGCGAGCCCCCCTCCCCGACTTCCGCTACCACGACCTCCGCCACGAGGCCGTCAGCCGGTTCTTCGAGTTAGGCTTAAGCATCCCCGAGGTTGCCCTGATCAGCGGCCACCGGGACTACAAGATGTTGGCACGCTATACTCACATCAGGCCAGAGAATGTGGCAAAAAAGCTTGCAGACATCTGCGCGAGTCGGGGTAATGAAGAAACGCAAGAGCGCCTGTGACCGGATTCCTCGAGGGTTGTTACTATAAAAATCAGCGACTCACTGGACCGGTATGACCCTCTGTCAGTGCCTATGAAGTGCGGTCTCTTTTTACCCTAAAATTGGTGGCAATCGCCGGTGATCAAGCATCGGTGGTGGTCATCAGGTATCCGGTTTTCCGGTAAATTTACAATTCGACACTGATCTAAACGACAATAGACGCCCGGGAGTGTCAGGACTGCACCGTTTACATCTACCCAAAATTTTTTGGCTTTCTCTGGTTACCTGAAACAGCCGGTGTCATACCCAACAGTTCTCGCCCTAACCCACTGTAACGAGTTGCTTTAATCCGCGTCAGTGACTGGCGAAAGATGGATCTAGGGTAGTTACAAATAAGGCACCGTTTCGAAGATAGTTGAGCCTGCATCGAACGTTGGTCGTCTGAGAGTCATGCGCAGAGCTAGTTGTTTGCTGCAAAACCATCAGCCTAAAGACAGACAGCCTTACTCGACATCAAAGACATCACAAGTTATCTACTCACGCTGTTGACTACAGTAAGACTTTTATAAATATGTTGATTTTCCGGATACTGGGTGTTATAGTTCGTCGATTGGTGCATGGATAAGCCTGCCCAAAAAACCTTGAACATACGATCACTCCCGCAACGGAAGGCGATCTCGCGTTACGATAAAAGGAAAACCGTGTTTGTTATTCACTACCTTGATGCTCCCGCGGGGGCAGGCAAGACCTATCATATGGCCAGACATGTAGCCAAAAATGTTCTGACTGGTAAAAATTACCTCATAGTCATGCCAACCAACATGATGGTCGATGACGTTGCACAGGAAATAATGAACGTCGATCCATCTATTGCTGTCGTGAAGTTTCATGGTGACGTTGTTGATGGGGCCGTAACTGACGCTGTCTACAGTCACTTCAACAACCCAATCGACAGATCGCATGCCGTGATCATTACCGCCCCGTGTTTCGAAATTCTGAAACACATCAATCGGGCGCAAGACTATCATTTTATTATGGACGAAGTCATCTCTGTCTTTTCCGCTGGACGATCCAACACTTCCAAACAACCACCGGATCTTTACCGACTGTGTAGCCCCATCTTGTATTGGACCAAGTCTAGGGTATTCAAACTTAGATGTGGTGGATGGAACGAAGCTACGCGCACTTGCAGACAACAGCAGCCACGACGATGTCGACAAGGTGTTTCAACCATTGGCTAGATTGGTTTTGTCAAAAGACCATCAAGTGTATGTTCTCGACAGCAACTACAGCGCCCTATTGACCGTTGACAAAGAAACAAAGAAACTACTGGTGTTTGCCGTAAGGCGACCGACCATGCTGAACAAATTTGCCAGTTGTTTGATCATGGCCGCAGAATTCAAGGAAACCCTCTTCTACAAACTGTGGAGTCGCATCGGTGTCAAGTTCGTGGAAGAAACTGAACTGAAAGAGCGTCTTCGATTCAACGCGCATCCGAATGGCAGTCTTGCCAAGTTCTATTACGGTTATGAAGCGAACTGGTCCAAGGCACTGAAAAACTCGAAAGATCACGATCTGACAGACCGTTTGGTTCATGCTGGTATCAGCCTGATGGCAGACAAGAAGTGCCTACTACTTAGAAACAAGGTCTGCAAGAAAACGAAGCTACTGACACGGATGCCAAACTTCGAGTCGCTTCCGGGCAAGTCACATGGACAGAATCATTTTCAGGATATTGATAACGTGTTCGTTCTAGCGGCTTACAACCTGCAACGCCCTGCCCAGACATTCCTGGATGTTATGTTTGGTATTGACCCAGAGTCAACCAAGCGATCCATCATGGGTTATGAGATCTACCAAGGGGTGATGCGGTCATCTCTTCGAAATATCGATAGCAACACAAGTAAAATTATCGTCGTTCCGGATCGCGCTACAGCGGAATATCTGATTGGGCTGTTCCCTGGTTCGTCCTGTGAGTCTCTAGGACTTGAACAGCCGATCTCTAAGCGACAGGGACCAAAAGCAGTTTATGTATCGTCCGCAGAGAAGCAGCGTGCGAACCGTAAGAAGTTAAAGGAAGAACGTGTTGGCTTTGTCAAAGAAATCGAACTGGCCACTAACAGTGGTCTTAGAGATCTTTCTCAAATGGAGCGAGACGGGTTTACCTTAGAGTCTTTAGGTAATAGCGTCTCACTATTCAGAGGAACTATCATCAAAGACTTCAAACAAAAGGATCCAGAGAAAAGCCTCTACGTAAGTGATAAGGGGCCATTCATCGCAGAGCTTCGCCGTCGTTTCAAGTTGCGATACGCGAACAAGGAAGACAATGCTGCGATCAGTCCTGCTTGCTTCAAGACTGTTTCAGGTAGTGATAAGGTCACCGGTGCAGTCAACGTCTGGTTTGCAAGTGGCATATGGTTGGATCTAGACGATACTGATCTGAAACCCCATGAATTTGCAAAGATGTTTCCGGACCTACTATTCGTTGCATACAGCACCTACAGTCACACCAGGGCTTGTCTGCGTTATCGGGTCTGCATCCTAGCATCCGGCATCATGTCAAACCAACACTATAGAAATATTGTTCAGCAAATCGTTCATAAGGTAGAGTCAACTGGTGAGTTTGTTGGAAAACTAGATCCGTCCACTCCGAACAAGAAGGTCCATGGCATCGAACACAAATGGGACGCCAGTAACAAGTTCTACCTGCCGTGTAAGCCGGGTGACGGTGGTGCTGGATTTCTGACTGTCTTTGACGGTGACGGTAGATTACCGTTGGATATCAATGACTGGTTAGAGAATTCTGTGGTGCCGTTCGAAGGTTCGCTACCGCCCGCTCTGATCATACTACCTGATGGGGCGGCAGATGACGAACTAACGCCACTTCAAGCCCACATTGCAGAGGATGCTCTGACTAAGTTCAAGTCGGCACCCGCTCGCAGTGGACACGTCATGTTCTATAAGTTGCATCGTCGGCTGTTGCACAATGGTATTCGAGGGGTGCATTGGCATACAGTGATGAGTCAGGCTGTGTCCGGTTCTAAATCGCCAGCCAAGAGAAGGAAGGAAATGGAGGAATACATGAAGCAAGCGTGGTGAATCTGATCCGGCATGGCCATCGCATACCTGCACTCTACGATTAGGGTAGTGAGGCAGGTGGTTGAAACATGCAGGATCGAAGACGGGCAGACTGAAACGCATGTAAGCACAAATAAAAGGTTCTATGCGAGGGCCTGCAACACGGTATAGTGTTGATAGGGAGACATCGACAGTTCCTTTTATCATCAGTAACTCTGACGATGTTATGGCTTATCGTAACATCGTCGTTGTAATATTGATGTGCTATGGTAACTTTCCAAAAGCACGACTTGGTCCGGCCTGGGACGAGTAAAAAACGCAGTAACAAAACTTGACTTTAATTGTAGTATATGTTATTATACCTCTATCAATAGATCGTTGAGGTAGAGGAATTTCATGGAACAGAGACAACTGCCGAGCTACATCTCATACTGCTTTAGAACCTGTAGGCGGATGCTCAGACTATGCTGTTTGAATGCCACTACGAATTTGACCAACACGCGGAATGGAGGGCATCTCAACACGGACGCCCTTAGCTACCACATGTATGGGATGGATGTAGAGTCAGCATCCATGCACGATTGGTTCATTGACGGCAGGTTCAAATGCAGTCGAACCCAAAACAGAGTCAGTCAACTTCTGAGTCGCTGTCTTACGTATGCAGAGGAAAATGAACCCTGTCTCGCGCACAGCATTCGAACTGTATTAAGTGCGATGGAAAAGATGGTGCCTGATGACGTCGTCAAGATCAATTCGGATAGGTCAGCGGGTCATCATCCTGGATTTGTACAGGGGCGGACGTTTCACGAAGCCGAGGCCGCATAAGCCCAGCTAACTGATCCCCTCTAGTAACGTCCGGCAGTTAAAACGCCCTGCCTGTCGCCTTGCAGATTCCTTGAAAGGCATCGTCCGTTTCGGCAGGGGCTTCCCCGTCCTTGACGCTATGGGTGATCGTGAGGGTGAACGCTCCGGTTCCCCTATCGATTTGCAGGGCGTTCTCTACCCCTGTTCCGGCTACCTGCTTGGCCGTGATCTCTGCATCGGTGAAGGTGGTGGTCGTTGCCCCGTTACCGGATACCATGGCCAGCACTTTTCCTGCCGCTACATCAAGCGTGACCGGAAAGGCCAGCGTTTGCCCCTGGTCCCTCTGTGATGTTCCCTCACACAGAAGGAAGCTTCGATCACCTTCATCGGCGTTGGCCGGGCTTGCAGCACCAAAAATGGCCACGGTGACCAGGGAGGCAAGGAACATGGGGAAGGGCGTCATCCACCCGATCTGATCCCTGCCGAACCAAACGACAAGACCGAGTCGTTAAGGGAATGACCCGGTCTTGTGCCTACGTAGCAACCTTGCGGTTTGCCACATAATCTTCCATCAGCGTGCGAAGAATGGTTGCAACACTCACATTGTCATCTACTGCATAGTGCTTTATCTTGCGCATAGTATCGTCATGGACCCAAAGCGTGTAGAGCCTAAAGTCCAAATTGTCGCTTTGATCAGACATTATAGGCGATCCTGGATAGTTCATCTCGAATGTCGGTTAAAACTACCCCATACTCTTTGTCAGATCGCTTGCTGTAGACGGCAGAGAACAGGTTCAGAAGGGACTGTACAACAGAGCCTTGTTCGCCAGAAGTTTCTTCGTAACGCACGATTCCCTTCTGCAAATAATCCTGTCGAGTCTTGCCGTATGCGGCCCCTTCGTCGTCTGGACAAATAAAAGTGAAGTGATGGTCTAACAAGGCCATAGCTGAGTTCATTACGTGGATGTCGTTCGATAGTTCTTCTTTGTTTTTCATTGATATAACTATACTGATGTGTTAACGTATGAACTTGATGTCATACACATCTATTTAGGCATTTATGTAAAGCGGTAGCGCTATAGATCCTTTAAAAATCAATATTTAACATCACAAAGCTGTTACTGTGCTGTTATGATGAGTTTCTCCCATGGATTTGATTATGTCAGGTTTGAAAGACCGGTCGGCGAAAGCTACAGGCCGCGGCCCATCTGATCACCTGCTGACATGATCGAATCTGCCTCGTAACCGCGACGTGTTCGGGCAGTCTGTCGATAGCCGCTGTTCCCAGTGGCCATGCTCAGATCGTCACCCTCAATTTGAACGTGGGTGTTTCCAGTGCCCTCGGCTTTCACCAGTGCGAAAAGGACCGCTGCGTTCCGAACCGACAGACGAACACAGCCATGCGAGACCGCGCTACCTAACTGACGAAGGTGGTTCGTGCCGTGGATAGCGTGCCCTTGGCCTGTGAAGAAGATCGCGAACGGCATCGGGGCATCATCGAACTCGCGAGAGAAGTGCGTCCGTTCCATGCGCTGTGGTCGGTATGATCCCCCGGGCGTGTCGTATCCGTCCGCGCCCGTCGAGACCGGCCAATCATACCGCGGCTGGCCATCTACCGTGACGATCATCCTCTGGACGGCCTTGTCCACGGTGATGAAGACTTCTGCCTTGGGTGAACCGGCCGTGGCGGTCGCGAGACACACACCAAGAAGGGCAGCAAGGTAGCTGGTACGCATTGTAGGACGCCTTGGTGGAACGGTGCTGTGAGCCGAAGCTACACCGTTTCACGCCCCCTTATCCAACGGTGTCACGCATCATTAGCCGGGCCTAGGGATCGGAACCCAACGTTTGGTACCGTCCGCTCACGACCCATTGCGGAAGCTGAGGACGTCCGCTTCAAGGCAGTTCACAAGAGCAGTCCACCTACCGGTCAGTTGCTTGTGAGCAAACGAAGGCCCGGCGTTTTTGTCAGTTGTACTCCTCCCGTACCGCCTCAGCCTTGACGAAGGCGATGCACTTGGCCCTGACCTGACTGTCTGTGATGCGGTCGAAGTCTGTCACCAGTGCCAGCATTTCGCCTTCGCGGGTTGTTTGGTATTCGGTAACATAGAAAACTGACACATTTTGATCCAGCGCACGTGCGATACGCTCTAGGTTCTCGCTGGTGATTTTAAGTTCGCGAGGCTTTTCTGACATCCAACTTCATGCACCCCATCGATCCGGCTGTATACTCAATTCTACTGTATTTTATCTAAGACAGGGCACGCATTTCTTAGACGCAAAGCGTCGTCTAGCAATGCTCTAAAATTTCAATCGAGCGTCGGAAAATGATCTATGAAGCGCAGGCCGTCCCATAACTCGACAGCGTGTCCATTCACGAGGGCTTTAGCTTCGTAAGCGCTCGGTGGAGGCTCGGCGTTGTATTTCGGTCGCGTCGTCTTCCTGAAGGCCGGCTGACCGAGGGGATGACCGTGCGCCGATCTGGATGTTTTGCGGTGACGAGATGCTTTTCTAGCCCGA
>NZ_VRUX01001039.1:0-887 GCF_008039885.1 Methylobacterium sp. WL103 | reverse complement strand
GCCGAACCTCGTCCTGGCCTCGCCCTACCGCCGCGCGGTCCAGACGGCCGAGGCGATCCGCGCATCGGGGGCGCTCGCCGCCGGCGCGCCGCCGCTGGTGGTCGACGAGCGCCTGCGCGAGAAGGAGTTCGGCATCCTCGATCGCCTCACCCGCGCCGGCATCGAGCAGTTGCACCCCGAGCAGGCGGAACTCCGCACCGACCTCGGCAAGTTCTACCACCGGCCCCCGGGCGGCGAGAGCTGGTGCGACGTCATCCTGCGCCTGCGCAGCGCGCTCGACACGATGGCGCTGCATTACGAGGGCCGGCGCATCCTCCTGGTCGCCCACCAGGTGGTGGTCCTGTGCCTGCGCTACCTGCTGGAGAATAGGACCGAGGCTGAGATCCTGGCCATCGATGCGCAGGGCGACGTCGCCAATTGCGGCGTCACGGAATACGCCCCCGCGGCGGTCGCCGCGCCCGGCCCCGCCCTCGACCTGATCCGCTACAACTTCGTCGCACCCCTTGAGGCACAGGGTGCTCCCGTTACTTCCGAACCCGACGCCAACGAAGCGGACGCCAAGAGCTGACAGCGTTGCACCATCGTCGGAAACCGACCGGAGGACAGCCATGGGCGCCGTGACACCGCTGACCGAGCACGTGCTCCGCGGCATGGCGCCCCCCAAGCCGGAGGGCGACAGCAAGGACGGCCGCGGCTGCGTCCTCATCGTGGCAGGCTGCACGGGCCTGCCCGGTGCCGTGCTGCTGAGCGCGAATGCGGCGATGCGCGTCGGCGCGGGCAAGCTCCAGATCGGCGTGTGCCGCGACCTCGCGATCGCGGTCGGCATCGCCGTGCCGGAAGCCCTGGTGGTCGGCTTGGCGCAGACCGAGGGCGGCGGCATCGGCCGC
>NZ_VRUX01001038.1:0-890 GCF_008039885.1 Methylobacterium sp. WL103 | reverse complement strand
CGTGAGATCCGCTCGACCGCGAGCGCGATCTCGGCCAGCCCGAGCAGCGCGTCGCGGCGGCGCGGCATCGGCGTGGTGCCGGCATGCGCCTCGAAGCCGGTGATCGTGCCGTCGAACCAGGCGATGCCCTGCCCGCCCTCGACCACGCCGACGGTCAGGCCCTCGGCCTCCAGGATCGGCCCCTGCTCGATGTGCAGTTCGACGAAGGCGCCGATCGCCTGGTCGCCCACGGCGTCGGTCCCGCGATAGCCGATCGCGTCGAGCGCATCGCCGACGGTGATGCCGGCCGCGTCGGTCTTGTCCAGGATCTCGTCGGTGGTGAAGTCGCCGGCATAGGCGGCGGACGCCATCATCGCGGGGGCGAAGCGCGAGCCCTCCTCGTTGGTCCAGTTGACCAGCAGCAGCGGCGCCTCGGTCTCGATGCCGGCGTCGTTCAGGGCGCGCATCGCCTCCAGCCCCGCCAGCACGCCGAGGATGCCGTCGAAGCGGCCACCGGTCGGCTGGGTGTCGAGGTGCGAGCCGAAGGCGACGGGCAGGCGGCTCGCGTCGCGCCCGGGCCGCAGGGCGTACTGGGTGCCGAGGGCGTCGACCCGCACCGTGAGCCCTGCAGCCTGGCAGGCGTCCCGGAACCAGTCGCGGACCTGGCCGTCCTCCGGCGACAGGGTGAGGCGGTTGAGCCCGCCGGCCGGCGTCGCGCCGAACCGCGCCGTCTCCGCGATCGTCGCCCACAGGCGCGAGCCGTCGACGCGCAGGTTATGGGTCTTCGCCGTGCCGGCCATCCTGGCCTCCGTGTTCGCGTGTGTGTCTCGTGTCACGATGCCCGCGTGACGGCCCGGCGGCCGGCAAGGATCGTGCCCGTCCGGCCGCCGCCCGGGATCACGGCACCGGGC
>NZ_VRUX01001037.1:0-896 GCF_008039885.1 Methylobacterium sp. WL103 | reverse complement strand
CCGTCGAGCATCAGCACGGCATGGGCACCGAGATCGACGGCGAGGCTGATCTCTTCGAGGTGCGCGGTCATCGCTGATGCGTTGCACCGTGGCAAGACGAGGCCGGCGCCCTTGCCCTTCTCGGGGCAGATCGCCCCGAAGAGGTAGGCGTATTCCGTTCGCTGATCCTTGGGGGCTGCGGGCCGTGTCCCGCGGCGCGCCCAGCGGCGCGGCAGAGTGTTCTTCTGGCCGACGCGGGCCTCGTCCTGCCACCAGAGTTCGATGGGCGTGCCCGGCGGCAGCCGCGCCCGGACCGCGCTCAGTTCGGCGGGCAGGTTTTTTTAAACGCGGTCAGCGCGGCCGGGTCCTGAGCATAGTGCCGGGGACGCGCCGAGAGCTTGCGAAAGCCGAGCGCCTTGACCACGCGACCGACCGAACTCTCGTCCAGGCTCACCCCGAAGCTGGCCTGGATCCAGGCGGCCAGATCCTTGAGCCGCCAGCGCACCACGCCGTCCCGGTCCGGATCGGGGCCGCGCTCCACGATGGCGGCGAGAGCCCGACGCTGCTCGGGGCTCAGTTTGGGCGCCTGGCCCGGCGCCTTGTCGTCGATCAGTCCGTCCGGCCCGTGTGCATTGAAGGCCAGGACCCAATCGCGCATCGTCTGAAGGCCTACCACCCCAATCCGGGCGGCGTCCGTGCGGCTCCCGCCATCGTAGATCTCCGCCAGCGCCAGCAGACGCCGGCTCTGGCCGGCATCCCGGCTGGCCTTCGCCACCTGCCGAAGCTCGGAAGCGGTAAAATCGTCTCGCAGCGGGATGGCGGCAGACATGGCAAACCCTCCGGTTCGCCCAATCGAATCAGATCCGACGCAAATGCGAAACCCCGTGAGTCCGCGTCAGCGCCGATTGGTATGAGAT
>NZ_VRUX01001036.1:0-898 GCF_008039885.1 Methylobacterium sp. WL103 | reverse complement strand
CCTCGCGCTCCGGGGGCGCCGTGTCGGCGAGCGCCGCCTCGGCGAAGGCGGCATGGCTCGCGAGCGCGCGCCGGAGCTCCTTGCGGACCTGGTCCGGCTCCCAGATCGGCCAGAGCAGCAGGCAGCTCACCACGGCGATCAGCCCGCCAAGGATGGTGAACAGCGCGCGCATGCCGACCACCTCCCAGGAGGAGTGGCCGGGGGTGATCACCTCGATCAGCAGCACGATCAACGGGGTGAGGCAGGCGACGAAGAAGCCGTAGCTCACCTGGCGCGCGGCGAATCCGACGATGCTCAGCGGCAGGATCAGCGCGATCTGCATCAGCGGCGTCGTCGCCATCTGCGCCAGCAGCGCGCCGACGAGGCCGCCGAGCACGGTGCCGCCGATCCGCTCCAGCGCCCGCTGCCAGGTCGCCGCGTAGAACGGCTGCATCGTCAGCACCACGGTCATCACCAGCCAGTGCGAGAACGGGCCGGCCCAGATCAGCGTCGCCGCCAGCGCCGGCGCGCAGACGGCGCTGGCGCGCACCGCGTGGCGGAGGTTGGCCGAGGCCAGGGTGAAGTTGGTGCGCAGCGGCCCGAAGAACCGCGTCCGCCAACCGAGGCTGCCGCCGTCGGCGAGCGCGCCGCCGGGGCGGTAGCCCTCCGGCGTCGAGAGCTTGGCGCCGATCCGGACCCGCTCGACGATCCGCTCGGCCAGGCGCGCGAGGATCGGCGTCGCCTCCAATCCCGCGGTGGCTCGCTCGATCGCCGGCTCCAGGCGCGGCAGGTCGAGGTCGGCGTCGTCGCGGATCGCGCGGGCGATGGCGATCAGCAGCGGGCGCAGGCGCCGCAGGAACAGCTTGGCGGCCGCGCGCCGGTGCGGCTCGGGCGCGCTCTCGATCAGCTCGGCGATTCC
>NZ_VRUX01001035.1:0-898 GCF_008039885.1 Methylobacterium sp. WL103 | reverse complement strand
CCGCTTCGCCATCTCGATCCGGCGCTGGCGCTCGGCGTCGCCGTGCCCCTCGGGGCCGGGCTCTACGCGGCCCTGGTGTGGCTTTTCGACATCGCCGGCCTGCGCAGCCAGGTCGAGGGCCGGTTCCGCCCGGCGCATCCTGCGGCGGCCGATCCTGTGGCGGCAGAGTAGAGCGGTTCCACTTTGCAACGCGGCCGCGATCCCGCATGATCGGGGCTACAAGGGTGCCGCGCAAAGGCATCCGGTAAAGACACGCGACCGGGCAGGAAACGATGCCATTCTACGAGCCCCGCGACGAGGGCGAGGCGGCCGAGATCGTCGGCGCGGCCGCCGGCCGCTCCGAGCGCCTGCGCCTCGTGGGCGGGGACACCATGGCCGGGATCGGCCGGCCGGCGCAGGACGAGGCGACGCTCTCGGCGCGGGCGCTCTCCGGCGTCACCCTCTACGAGCCCGCCGAGATGGTGATCTCGGCCCGTGCCGGCACACCGCTCGCGGAGGTGCAGGCGATGCTCGCCGCCCGCGGCCAGATGCTGCCGTTCGAGCCGATGGACGCCCGCGCCCTGATGGGCAGCGCTGGCGAGCCGACGTTCGGCGCGGTGGCGGCGGCCAACAATTCCGGGCCGCGCCGCATCAACGCCGGTGCCGCCCGCGACAGCCTGATCGGCGTGCGCTTCGTCAACGGTCGCGGCCAGGCGATCAAGTCCGGCGGGCGGGTGATGAAGAACGTCACCGGCCTCGACCTCGTGAAGCTGATGGCCGGCTCCTGGGGCACCCTCGGGCTCCTCACCGAGGTCACCTTCAAGGTGCTGCCGGTGCAGGAGCGCGTGGCGACGCTGGTCTTCCGCGGGCTCGACGACGCCCGCGCGGTGGCTGCGCTCGCCGCCGCCCTCGGCTCGCC
>NZ_VRUX01001034.1:0-904 GCF_008039885.1 Methylobacterium sp. WL103 | reverse complement strand
GGCCCGGCCGGTCGGCGAGTAGGTGGCGGCGGCGTCCCCGCCGGTCGAATTGGTCTGACGCGTGACGACGCCCGGCGCGCCGGGCGGCACGATCACGGTGGTGCTCGTCGGCGTCTCAATCATCTGGGCGAGGGCGGGGCTGGCGAGGCCGAGGGCAAGCGCCGCGGCGAGGGCGAGTCTGGTCATGGTCGGGCCTGACATGGAGGTCGGGACGCGAACGCCCCCGAGCCTCCACAACGTGGCTTGCGCGCAATCGATCCCCGGCCCGCGGCGATGGGCGCCATGCTGCACGAGGCGGGCTTGGCGCGGGGCCACGCAAGACCGCGTCAGATCGCGAAAGACCGCGTCAGATCACGAAGAGCGGGTTCAGGCCCGACTTGCGAAACCCTTCCTCGACGATCTTGAGGTCGAGGCCGTAGGAGGCGACGTCGTCGGCCACCGGGTCGAGCACGGGGTCGCGGTGCTGGTGCAGGTGCTTGATGTAGCTGTGGCAGGTGCCGCAGGTCTCGACCTGGATGTCCTTCGAGACCTCGTCGAGGCTCTGGTAGCTGATCGCCTCGCCGGAGCCGCAGGCGGTGCAGCGGATGCGAACGTGGTTCCACTGGCTGCCGCAGAGCGAGCAGGCGAGGTAGCGCGCCTTGTCGGCGGGAGTCCAGGCGACGATCAGGCTCGCCACCGGCGCCCCGCCGCAACACGGGCAGACGCCGTCGGCCACCGCCTTGAGGGCGGTGCGGTCGAGGCCGGCGGCGGCCTCCGACAGGCAGACCTGGAGGGCGGCCGCGACGAACACGCATTCGGCCATGCGCGCCACCGGGAACGCGCCCTCGAACACCTGCACGCCGAGGTCGAGGCGCTCGTCCGCGCTGGCCGCACGGAGCGCCTCGACCTCGGCGTGCAGGTGTTC
>NZ_VRUX01001033.1:0-905 GCF_008039885.1 Methylobacterium sp. WL103 | reverse complement strand
CCTCGGGGCAGACCGGGAAGCCCAGCGCCGCGACCGAGGCGACGAGGCGGGCGACGTGCGCTTCCGCGAAGGCGACGCGGCCGGCGAGCGCCAGGGCCGTGTCGAAGACGCCGTCGGCCAGGGTCAGGCCGCGATCGGTGAGGTCGAAGGGCAGGGTGGTGCCGTCGCTCAGGCGCCCGTCATGCCACAGCATCATGGCCCTCCCCCGAGGGGCCCCGCGCCCGCCAGCCGCGGGCGAGCCCGAGGAAGTTCGAGAAGATCGCGTGGCCGTTCTCGGTGAGCACCGATTCCGGGTGGAACTGGATGCCGTAGGTCGGGTGGCGGCGATGCGACAGGGCCATCACCTCGCCCTCGGCCGAGCGCGCGTCGACGGTGAGGTTGGCCGCCATGGCCGGCCGCGGCGCCACCACGAGGGAGTGGTAGCGCCCGACCTGCATCCCGGCCGGAAGCCCGGCGAACAAGCGCTCGCCCATATGCGTCACCGGCGTCGCCTGCCCGTGCAGCGGCTTCTGCGCCCGCTCGACGCTGCCGCCGAAGGCCGCGCCGATCGCCTGGTGCCCGAGGCAGACCCCGAGGATCGGCATCTGCCCTGACAGCGCGCGGATCGCCGGCAGCGAGATCCCGGCCTCGGCCGGCGTGCACGGCCCGGGCGAGATCACCAGGGCCTCGGGGGCCAGCGCGCGGATGCCGTCCACGTCGAGGGCGTCGTTGCGCACCACGCGCACGGTCTCGCCGAGCTCCTCGAAGTAGCGCACGACGTTGAAGACGAACGAATCGTAGTTGTCGACGACGAGGATCATGGACGTTCTCGGTGGCCCGCGGCCGTGGTCGGCCGAGGGCGTCCGCCGCACCCGCGGCGACGCGCGATCGCGCTTGCCGACCTTCGGTCGGGAGTCTTGGGGTGG
>NZ_VRUX01001032.1:0-905 GCF_008039885.1 Methylobacterium sp. WL103 | reverse complement strand
GCACGTAGCCCTCGGCGAAGAACCCGTCGAAGGTGACCCGCGCCGACCCTTTCCTCGCCGACGCCCCGCCGCGGGTCACCTTCGACGGGTTCTTCGCCGAGGGCTACGTGCTGGAGCCGGGCTCGGAGGCGGAGGGCGTGCTCGCCGCCGCCCACCGCCGCGCGACCGGAGCGGAGCTGACCGGCATCATGGCGCCCTGCTACCTCGATACGCGGGTGCACGCCCTCTACGAGCAGGTGCCGGCGCTCTGCTACGGCCCGGCCAGCGAGAACATCCACGGTTTCGACGAGCGCGTCAGCCTGCGCTCCGTCCAGCGCATCACCACGGCGATGGCGCTGTTCGTTGCCGAATGGTGTGGGACGGAACGTCTTGAGGCGGGCGGCTGAGGCTTCGTTCGAAGCAAGGCGCGGATCGCAAAAACCCGCGTTTTCACACCCTCGCCGTCATCCCGGGGCGCCAGAGGCGAGCCCGGGATCCAGAACCGCAGGTCGTTCTCCTGATTGCGCCGTCGGCGGCTCTGGATCCCGGGCTCTGCTGCGCAGCCCCGGGATGACGGGGAGGATCGGGTCAGGCGGCGCGGACGGTGGCGAGGAAGCGATCGACTTCCGCCGCGAGGTGCTCGGACTGGCGCGAGAGCTCGGAGGCCGCACCCAGTACCTGGCTCGCCGCCGCGCCGGTCTCCTCGGCCGCGCCCGCCACGCCGGCGATGTTGCCGGTCACCTCCGCCGTGCCCAAAGCCGCCTGGCTGACGTTGCGCACGATCTCCTGCGTCGCCGCGCCCTGCTGCTCCACCGCCGCCGCGATCGAGGTCGCCACGTCGCTGATCTGGCGGATGCGCCCGGTCATCCCCCCGATCGAGGCGACCGCCTGACCGGTCGAGGTCTGGATCTGCGCGATCTGGCCCG
>NZ_VRUX01001031.1:0-907 GCF_008039885.1 Methylobacterium sp. WL103 | reverse complement strand
GCGACCACGACCTTCGGCCGGCTGCGCACGGATTCGAACCGCCTCGCCGGGGCGCTCGCAGCCCACGGCGTCGCGCCCGGCGACCGCGTCGCGGTGCTGCTGCCGCAATCGGCCGCCGTGATGGTGGCGCACGCCGCCGCCTACAAGCTCGGCGCCGTCGCCCTGCCGCTGGCCGGCCTGTTCGGCCCCGAGGCCCTGGCCTACCGGCTGGCCGATGCGGGCGCGCGCGCCTGCATCACCGACGCTGCCGGACTCGCCAAGCTCGACCCGATCCGCGGGCGGCTGCCCGACCTCGCGCTGCTGGTCTCGGTGGACGGCGCCGCGGGCGACGTGCTCAGTCTCGCCGACCTGCTCGCCGGCGCCGCGCCCGACTTCGCGGCCCGCGACACCGGCCCCGACGACCCCGCGCTGATGATCTACACCTCCGGCACCACCGGCCAGGCGAAGGGCGCCCTGCACGGGCACCGGGTGCTGCTCGGCCACATGCCCGGCTTCGACCGGATGCACGCCTTCCCGCCCCGCTCCGGCGACCTGATGTGGACGCCCTCGGACTGGGCCTGGGCCGGCGGCCTGCTCAACGTGCTGATGCCCTCGCTCCGCCACGGCGTGCCGGTGGTGGCGCGGGCCGCCCGCTTCGAGGCCGACGCCGCCTTCCGGCTGATCGAACGCCTGCGGATCACCAACGCCTTCCTGGCGCCGACCGCGCTGCGGATGCTGCGGACGATCGCGGCGCCGCGGGAGCGCTACGACCTCTCGTCCCTGCGCAACGTCGCCTCGGCGGGCGAGGCGCTCGGCGCCGACACCTATCGCTGGGCGAAGGACGCCCTCGGGCTGTCCGTCGGCGAGGCCTACGGGCAGACCGAGTGCAACCTCGTGCTCTCGGCCGCGCCCGCGGAAGGGGTCGGGC
>NZ_VRUX01001030.1:0-908 GCF_008039885.1 Methylobacterium sp. WL103 | reverse complement strand
GGCGCCGCCAGCCCGCCCTTGCGCCAGCGCTCGGTCGGCCGGGTGATGCTGCGCGTCGCGGCCGACGGGGTGGGGACGGCGACGCGGATCGCGGACCTCGCCGAATCCGGCCCCTCGCGCCTGCGCTTCCCGCGCGCGCATGGCGGCACCCCCGAGGCGATCCTGGTCAACACCGCCGGCGGCATCGCCTGCGGCGACGACTTCGCGGTCGCGGTCGCGCTGGAGGCCGAACAGGCTGGCGACCAGTTCCACCAGCACGCGGGCGCTGCGGCCGCGCTCGTCCAGGAACGGGTTGAGCTCGACCACGTCGAGCGAGCCGACGAGGCCGGAATCGTGGAGCATTTCCATGATCAAGTGCGCCTCGCGGAACGTCGCCCCGCCGGGCACCGTGGTGCCGACGGCCGGCGCGAGGCCGGGATCGAGGAAGTCGATGTCGAAGCTGACATGCAGGTGGCCCGAGGCCGCCGCGACCCGCTCCAAGCTGCGCCGGAGCGGCGCCACCACGCCGAACTCGTCGATGTGGCGCATGTCGGTGACCTCGACGTTCCGCGCGGCCACGAGCGCCCGCTCGCCGGCATCGATCGAGCGCAGGCCGAACAGGTGGACGCGGGTCGGGTCGAGGGCGGGGCGGCCGGGGTCGGCGAACAGGTCGGACAAGCCGGGCTCGCCGCAGAGCGCCGCCAGGGGCATGCCGTGCAGATTCCCCGACGGCGAGGTCTCGGGGGTGTTGAAGTCGGCATGCGCGTCGAGCCAGAGCACGAAGAGCGGCCGGCCGGTCCGCGCGCAGTGGCGCATCGCCCCCTCCACGGTCCCGAGCGACAGGCTGTGGTCGCCGCCGAGGACCACGGGCAAGTCGCCCGCATAGAGCGCGGCCTCGACCCGCCGGGCGAGCGCGCGGGTCCAGGCGG
>NZ_VRUX01000102.1:0-10628 GCF_008039885.1 Methylobacterium sp. WL103 | reverse complement strand
GCCCTGCTTCACGCCGAAGCGCAGGAACTCGTAGAGGCCCGCTCGCGGCCGGCCTCTACGAGTTCCTGCGCTTCGGCGTGAAGCAGGGCTGGGCCTGCCTGTTCGGCGCGCTGATGCTCGGCCTGCTGATCGCGACCCACTTCGCCTACCCGGCGCACGCGCCGCTGGCGCGCTATGATTTCCTCTTCCTCGCCGCGGTGGCAATCCAGGCGGCCATGCTGGCGGGCGGGCTCGAGACGCGGGACGAGGCCGTCGTGATCCTCGCCTTCCACGTTGTCGGGACGGTGATGGAGATCCACAAGACCGCGATCGGCAGCTGGATCTACCCGGAGCCCTCGCTGTTCCGGATCGGCGGCGTGCCGCTCTTCACCGGCTTCATGTACGCCGCCGTCGGCAGCTATCTCGCTCGCGTCTGGCGCCTGTTCGACTTCCGCTTCACCCGGCATCCGAGCCTCGTCGCCCTGAGCCTGCTCTCGGTCGCGATCTACGCCAACTTCCTGCTCAACGACCGCTTCCCGGACGTCCGCATCGGGCTGATCGCCGCCGCCGCGCTCCTGTTCGGGCGCACCACCATCCGCTTCAAGGTCTGGCGCGTGCATCGCGCGATGCCGCTGCCCCTCGGGCTCGTGCTGGTGTCGCTGTTCATCTGGTTCGCGGAGAACATCGGCACCGCCACCGGCACGTGGCTCTACCCGGGGCAGAGGATTGCCTGGAGCATGGTGCCGCTGTCCAAGCTGGCCTCCTGGGCGCTGCTGATGATTTTGTCCTACACCCTCGTCGCCTGGGTGAACGGGATCGCCGGGCCGGACGGCGAGCCGATCGACGACGGCGCGATCGTCCCGTCGCGCGCATGCTGATCCGCCTGCGCTTCCTCGGGCTCGCCGCATGCGCGATCCTGGCGGGCCTCGTTCTCAGGCTGGTGCCGTGGGGTCTGCCGCTGACGGCGCATCACGTCGGCGGCGGCCTGCTTTGGGGCGCGATGCTCTACGGTCTCGTCGCGGCCGGACGCCCACCGGGCTGGAGCCGCACGGCCGCCGTCGCCGTCGCGATCGTTGTCGGATGCGGCATCGAACTGCTGCGCCTCCACCGAGATCCGGCGCTCGACGCGTTCCGGGCGACGCTGGCCGGGCAGCTCCTCCTCGGGCGCCTCTTCTCGCCCTGGAACATGTTGACCTATGCCGCCGGCATCCTCGCCGCCGCCGTGGCGACGCGGCGCATGACCTGGACCGCGCATCGGGGCCGGCGCTCCGTTGCTCGGCAAGACGGCTAGACGAGACGTGTAAACGCGCCCGCTTGACAGAGCCCGGCCGCGGGCCGACCCATCGCAGCCGGTCCGGCACCGTCCCGGATCGTGGAGATCCTGGTTCGATGCGTCTGCGCCACCGTCTGTCCACCCTCGCGCTGCTCGCCCTGGTGCTCGGTTTCCAAGCGGGGCCGGCCTCGGCCGCCGAGCCGGTCTACCCGGCGGGCTCGCGCTTCGGCTTCGAGCCGCCCTCGGACATGTCGCCCTCGCGCCGCTTCGCCGGCTTCGAGCGCAAGGAAGGCGGGGCGACGCTCTCGGTGGTCGAGCTGCCGGCCACCGCCTTCGCCGACCTCGTGCAGACCTTCACCGACGCGAACCTGAAGAGTCAGGGCTTCTCCGTCGAGACGCGTGAGCCGGTGAAGATCGGCGAGGCCGAGGGCATGCTGTTCACCGGCTCGCAGCCGGGCGAGCCGGGCGGCAGCACGCCGACGATCCGCAAGTGGCTGCTTTTGGTGGGCGATGCGACCGTCACCGGCCTGATCATCGGCCAAGCGGTTCCCGACGCCGAGACCGAGAAGACCATGCGCAGCCTCGTCACCGGCGTGACGATCCGCCCGGCCCTGACGCTGGAGCAGCAGGTCGACGCCCTGCCCTTCCGCGTCGGCGACCCGGCGGGCTTCCGCCCCTTGCGCGTGCTGGCCGGCAACTCGGTGCTGATGACTCAAGGGCCGAAGGACCAGATGACCAACCTGGAGCAGCCGATCCTGGTGCTCGCCCAGGCGGTGCAGCAGCCGCCGACGGCCGAGCAGCGCGACGGCTTCGCCAAGGCGGCCCTGTATTCGAACCAGACCATGAAGGATTTCGTGATCGAGCGCTCGCAGAGCTACCGCTCGAACGGCGTCGACTGGCACGAGATCGTGGCGCGGGCGACCGACCTGCCGACCAACACGCCGGTCGTCGTCTCCCAGACGATCCGTTTCGCGCCGGACGGATACCTGCGCGCGCTCGGCGTGGTGCGCCAGGACCAGCGCGAGGGCACGCTCGCCAAATTTCGTGAGGTCGTGGACAGTGTTCAGGTGAAATAAAACCCGCGCCCTTGAGAATTCGTCCGTCCCCGGGGGAAACACTCCTCACGACCACCGGTTGTCGTCGCGACGCGCCGTCCCCTGGACGGCCATCGCTACGGGATGTTGGATGACGGATCGAGACTTCGGCGCGGGGACGCAGGACGACCGCCAGTCCGCGGTTTGGACGCTGGCGCTGGCCGCGACCCTCGTCGGCATCGCGGTCCTGCCCCGGCGGCGCGGCGGTGACCGGGCCGATGTCAGATCCGAGACCGGTTCGGACGGGCCGCGTGCAGAGGCCCCGTCGCATGCCGGCGGCGAGGCCAAGGCGGTGGCGCGGACCGAGGCGGATCGCGGCCGCCAGGCGCGCAGCCCGTCCGAGATCCCGGGCAGCGGCTGGAAGGATGTCGGGCTGCGGGTGTTCCGCGACCTCAAGGAGAACCGCCTGGTCTCGGTCGCGGCCGGCGTCACCTTCTACGTGCTGCTGGCGATCTTCCCGGCGGTGGCGGCTTTAGTGTCCTGCTACGGCCTGTTCGCCGACGTCGCCACGATCAACGACCACCTCGCCAGCCTCCAGGGGGTGATGCCGTCCGGCGCCATCGACATCGTCGGCGAGCAGGTGAAGCGGATCGCGGCCAAAGGCGACACCACCCTCGGGATCACCTTCTTCACCGGCATCCTGCTCTCGGTCTGGAGCGCCAACGGCGGCATGAAGGCGATCTTCGACGCGCTCAACATCGTCTACGAGGAGCGCGAGACGCGGAACTTCGTCTGGCTCAACCTGCGCTCGCTCGCCTTCACCGGAGGCGCGCTGCTGTTCATCATCCTCGCCCTCGGCGCGATCGTGGTGCTGCCGGTGGTGTTCAACACCGTCGGGCTCTCGGGCGATGCGTGGTACCTCGCCCTCCTACGCTGGCCGGCGTTGTTCGTCGCCGTGCTCGGGGGCCTCGCGCTGCTCTACCGCTACGGGCCATGTCGGGATGCGCCGCGCTGGCGCTGGGTGACCTGGGGCAGCGCGCTCGCCGCCTTCGCGTGGCTCGCCGGCTCGCTCGGCTTCTCTTGGTACGTGGCGAACTTCGGCAAGTACAACGACACCTACGGTTCGCTCGGCGCCGTGATCGGTTTCATGACCTGGATCTGGATCTCGACCGTGATCGTCCTGCTCGGCGCGGAGGTGAACGCCGAGATGGAGCACCAGACCGTGCACGACACCACGGTCGGCGCACCGCAGCCGCTCGGCACGCGGCGGGCGAAGATGGCGGATACGGTCGGGGTTGCGACCTGAGGGTTGTTTAATTCGCCGCGATTCAGGGATAGATACGTCCCATGGATCGCGACACCGCCATCGGTATCCTTCGGGCGAACGAGAACGCCCTACAGCGCCTCGGCGTCCGCCATGCCGCCCTGTTCGGCTCCATCGCCCGAGGTGAAGGTCATGCGGACAGCGATCTCGACGTGCTGATCGAGATCGAAGCTGAGGCGGTGCGCGACGTCTTCAACTATGTCGGAATTTGCCGGGCAATCGGGAGCTTGTTTTCGGTCCCCGTCGATGTCGCCAATCGCGAAACGTTGAAGCCTCACATCCTCTCGCGAGCCGAACGCGATGCCATCCGTGCTTTCTGAGCGCGAATCCGACGCCTGCGTCGACATCCTCGACGACGCTCAGGCCGCCCGCAACTTCATCGACGGCATGTCCTTCGAAGCCTTCGCCGCCGACCTGCGGACGAGCTACGCAGTGATCCGTTGCATCCAGATCGTCTCCGAGGCGAGCCGGCGCCGAGGCGCCGCATTCAAGGCCCTGCATCCGCACATTCCCTGGCAGGACATCGCAGATACGGGCAACTTTTACCGCCACGCCTATCACCGCGTCGCGCTGGACATCGTGTGGAAGACCGTCCACCAGCCGCTGACGGAGATTGCCGTGGTCTGCCGCGCCGAACTCAAGGCCGATCGGTCTTCGCCGGCCTGATTCATCTCCCTCCCATTCTTCGAGACACCCGCGCGCCATGACCGCCGACAGTCCAACATCATCACCTGTCGGCCCCGGCGATCAGGTGATCCTGGTGGACGGGTCGTCGTTCATCTTCCGGGCCTACTTCCAGGCGATCAACCAGCCGGAAAAATTCAACTTCCGGCCGTCCGACGGGCTGCCGACCGGCGCCGTGCGGCTGTTCTGCACCAAGATCGCGCAGTTCGTGCAGGAGGGCGCCGCCGGCATCTGCCCGACGCATCTCGGCATCGTCTTCGACAAGTCGGAGGGCTCGTTCCGCAAGGAGCTCTTCCCCGACTACAAGGGCCACCGCCCCGACGCGCCGGACGACCTGAAGCGGCAGATGCCGCTGATGCGCGACGCGGTGCGCGCCTTCGGCCTGCACGCGATCGAGATGGAGCGCTACGAGGCCGACGACCTGATCGCCACCTACGCCCGGCAGGCCGAGGCGCGGGGCGCGGGCGTCATCATCGTCTCGTCCGACAAGGACCTGATGCAGCTCGTCGGGCCGCTGGTGCGGTTCTACGACTTCGAATCCGGCTCGAAGGGCAAGCCCGGCCACCGCCCGGAGCGCAACCTCGATGAGGCGGCGATCGTCGCCAAGTGGGAAGGCCTGCAGCCGAACCAGATCGGCGACGCGCTGGCGCTGATCGGCGACACCTCCGACAACGTGCCGGGCGTCCCCGGCATCGGCCTGAAGACCGCAGCCGCCCTGATCAAGGAATACGGCAGCCTGGAGCAGCTGCTGGAGCGGGCGGGCGAGATCAAGCAGCCCAAGCGCCGGGAGACGCTGCTGGCCGGCATCGAGCAGGCACGGCTCTCGCGCCGGCTCGTGGCGCTGGTCGAGGACGTGGACGTGCCGGTGGCGCTCGACGACCTGCGCCTGCCCAAGCCCGACCCGGAAAAGCTCGTCGGCTTCCTCAAGGCGATGGAGTTCAACACGCTGACCCGGCGCATCGCCGCGATGCTGCACGTCGACCCGGAGGCAGTGAAGCCCGACCCGCGCCTGCTCCCGGGCCATGTCCAGGCCGACGACGCACCCTTCGCCGACGCCGCGACGGGCGCAGAGGGTGGCGCCGAGGTCGATCCCTTCGCGGAATTCGGCCTCCCGGATGCGGCGCCGAAGGCCCGCGGCCCGTCCGATCCGTCGCCCTCGACCCTCGTCGCGGCGCGCGCGGCGGAGGCGAGCAAGCCGTTCGACACCAGCGCCTACGAGACGATCCTCACGCTCGAACACCTCGATGCCTGGATCGCGGAAGCGCACGAGGCCGGGGTGATCGCGGTCGACACCGAGACCGACTCGCTCGATGCGCACCACGCCAACCTCGTCGGCGTCTCGCTCTGCGTCGCGCCGGGGCGGGCCGCCTACATCCCGCTCGCCCACGTCCGCGCCGTCGAAGCCGCGCCGAACGCAGACGACCTGTTCGGCGGCGGGGCGAAGGCCTCCGACCTCGTCGAGCCGCTGCCGTCGCAGGTCGACCGCGGGGCCGCGCTCGACCGGCTGAAGCCGCTGCTCGAGGCCGCGAGCGTCCTCAAGGTGGCGCAGAACCTGAAATACGATTGGCTCGTGTTCCAGCGCTACGGCATCACCGTGGCCCCGTGCGACGACACCATGCTGATCTCCTACGTGCTGGATGCCGGCAAGGGCGGGCACGGCATGGACGAGCTCGCCAAGCGCCATCTCGGCCACCAGCCGATCACCTTCTCGGACGTGGCGGGCACCGGCAAGGCCAAGGTCACCTTCGACCGTGTGCCGCTCGACCGCGCCACCGCCTACGCGGCCGAGGACGCCGACGTGACGCTGCGCCTGTGGCGGATGATGAAGCCGCGCCTCGTCGCCGAGCGGCGGCTCTCCGTCTACGAGACCCTGGAGCGGCCGCTGATCGCGGTGATCGCCCGGATGGAGCAGCACGGCATCCGCGTCGACCGCAACATGCTCTCGCGGCTGTCAGGCGACTTCTCGCAGATCCTGGCGCGGCTGGAGGAGGAGATCCAGGAGGATGCCGGCGAGCGCTTCCAGGTCTCGTCGCCGAAGCAGATCGGCGACATCCTGTTCGGCAAGATGGGCCTGCCCGGCGCCAAGAAGACGCCGTCGGGCCAGTGGGCGACGCCGGCGACGCTGCTGGAGGAGTTGGCCCAAGCGGGGCACGACCTTCCGAAGAAGATCCTCAATTTCCGTCAGCTCGCCAAGCTGAAGTCGACCTACACCGACTCGCTGCAGGAGCACGCCGACCGCGACACCAACCGGGTGCACACCTCGTTCTCGCTGGCCGCCACCACCACCGGCCGGCTGTCCTCGTCGGACCCGAACCTGCAGAACATCCCGATCCGCACCGAGGAGGGCCGCCGCATCCGCCGCGCCTTCGTCGCCGACCCGGGCAACCGCCTGATCTCGGCCGACTACAGCCAGATCGAGCTGCGCCTGCTCGCCCACATGGCCGACATCCCGCAGCTGCGCCAAGCCTTCGCCGACGGCATCGACATCCACGCGGCGACCGCCAGCGCGATGTTCGGCGTGCCGCTCTCGGACATGACGCCGGACCTGCGGCGCCGGGCCAAGACCATCAACTTCGGCATCATCTACGGCATCTCGGCCTTCGGGCTGGCCGACCGCCTCGGCATCGGGCGCGAGGAGGCGAGCCTGTTCATCAAGCAGTATTTCGAGCGCTTCCCCGGCATCCGCGACTACATCGACACCACGAAGAAGATCTGCCGCGACAAGGGCTACGTGACGACGCTGTTCGGCCGCGTCTGCCACTACCCGCAGATCCGCTCCAACAACCCGTCCGAGCGCGCCAGCGTCGAGCGCCAGGCGATCAACGCCCCGATCCAGGGCACCGCCGCCGACATCATCCGCCGGGCGATGACCCGGATGGAGGCGGCGCTCGTCGCCGAACGCCTGAACGTGCGTATGCTGCTGCAGGTGCACGACGAACTGGTGTTCGAGACCAACGAAGCCGAGGTGGACCGCGCGATCCCTGTGATCAAGCGGATCATGGAAGAGGCGCCCGCGCCTGCGTTGACGCTGCACGTGCCGCTGGTGGTGGAGGCGCGGGCGGCGGGGAACTGGGAGGAGGCGCATTGAGCGGGCGCCCCCGCAAAAGTTTGTACTTTATCCATCGAATATTTTATCTTCTCCGACAAGAAAAACGCGGCCATTTTTTGGAACGGGAAAACCATACCCGGAGTTAGGTGTTTGCCAATAAATACTACCTTTAGCGTGATGATTACTCATATATATATCGATTCCAATTTTCTGCTGCGCTAGATAAATAGCTTGCATTGAATCTAATCCTGCAGCAAAACTAGATCTTCGAGCAGAGGGCCAGTCGATTTCGTACCGACAAATCCAATCAGCCTCTTCTTTTATAGGCGCAAATAAACGGACCTCGACTTGAATTTTGTTCGAATTCTGAATAAGCGTAATCAGTCTGGTTGCTATCAACATCATAGCCTCAATAGTTTAGGGGCGGAATTGTTTTCCTTGCTCGCAAGCCACTAGCCTCACCATCGCCTGTGCGTAACAACCTCCTAGCCCTACCATTTTACATTGAAAACTTCTCGTTTATATTGCTCATCGCAGTACTTCTCAGGGTTTTTTGCCGGCGAAGCATATCGACTATTAAAGATCGGCTTCTGATCGACCGTGATAGATCGACTGTCATCACGTCCAACCCACCTTCCACCATTTGAGTCCCCCGCTGGAGTTCGGGGCTGATTAGGATCATGTTCTTTTATTTGAATATGATGTCTTAATAGCGAAAATTTAAATTGTAATAACACGATTTTTAAACGAATATTTTCGATATATTGATCTAAAGATCAATTTCTGGTCACATCAATACTCCTTGGCCATCTCTCACCATCGTATATGACAGTTCATTTTGCAAGTAAACTTTCCTACTAACGGGATTGTTGGCCTGACTCGAAACCCTGTTGAATTCCGGACCCGTCGCAGGAGACGGTTTCAAAAGGAAGCTTCCTGCGCAGTTGAAGCCTGCTAAACCCGCGCCATGCCCCACACCGTCGCCGCCCTGTATCAGTTCGTCGCCCTCCCGGATGCCGCCACCTTGGCCCCGGCCCTGGAACGCGTCTGCCAGCGCCTCGGCCTCACCGGAACGCTGCTGCTGGCTCGCGAAGGCATCAACGGCACCGTCGCGGGGTCGGCCGAGGCGATCGACGCGTTCCTCGCTGCGTTGAACGGACCCGACCTGTTCGACGGCCGCCTCGACCGACTCGAATGCAAGCTCTCGACGGCGGAGGCGCCGCCCTTCGCGCGGATGAAGGCGAAGCTCAAGCCCGAGATCGTGACCTTCGACGGCGGCGCCACTGATCCCTCCGCGTGGGCCGGGACCTATGTCGCGCCGGAGGCGTGGAACGCCCTGCTCGACCGGCCCGGCGTGGTGGCGATCGACACCCGCAACCGGTTCGAGGTGGCGCTCGGCACGTTCGCGGGCGCGGTCGATCCCGGGCTGACGCGCTTCGGCGACTTTCGCGATTTCGCGGAGACCCTCGATCCGGCGGCCGAACTCGCCCTGTTCTGCACCGGCGGCATCCGCTGCGAGAAGGCCGGCGCCTACCTCGCGGCCCGCGGGTTCGCCCGCGTCCACCTGCTCAAGGGCGGCATCCTGAAGTACCTCGAGACCGTTCCGGAGGCCGAGAGCCGCTGGACCGGCGACTGCTTTGTTTTCGACGGCCGCATCGCGCTGGGGCCGGCGCTGGCGGAACGGCCCGACCATCCGCCGGAGGCGCTGCGATGACCGATTCGGCGACGAGCGAGTCCGCGCGCATCGACCATCTTGAGATGCGCCTGACCGAGCAGGACGCGACGATCGACGACCTCAACCGCACCGTCACCGAGCAGTGGCGGCTGATCGACCGGCTGCGGCGGCAGGTGGACTCCTTGACCGAGCGCGTCGAGGAAGCCGGCGCCCGCGCGGCGACGGGGGGCGCGGAGCCCCCGCCGCCGCATTATTAAGGGCATCACCGCGTCTTCCCTCCCCCGCAGAGGTGGGGAGGGAAGACGCGGTGGACCTGCCTTCGAGGCTTAGAAGTTCGCCTGGGTGACGAACTTCGTCGCGAGGTAGCCGTCCAGCGCTTCCGTGCCGCCCTCGCTGCCGTAGCCGGATTCCTTCACCCCGCCGAAGGGCGTCTCGGGGAGCGCGATGCCGTGGTGGTTGATCGAGACCATGCCGCTCTCCACCCGGTTCGACACCCGCGTCGCCCGCTCCGACGAGCGGGTGTAGGCGTAGGCCGCGAGGCCGTAGGGCAGGCGGTTCGCCTCCACGTAGGCGTCCTCGTCGTCGCTGAAGCGCTGGATCGCGGCGACCGGGCCGAACGGCTCCTCGTTCATGATCCGGGCGGTGAGCGGCAGGTCGGTGAGCACCGTCGGCTCGAAGAAGTTGCCCCGGTTGCCGATGCGCTTGCCGCCGGTGCGAAGCGTCGCGCCCTGGGCGCTGGCGTCGGCCACGAGCGACTCCATCGCCTCAAGACGGCGCCCGTGGATCAGCGGCCCCATCTTCGTGTCGGGGTCGAGCCCGTCGCCGACCTTGAGGTTGGCGGCGAGGTCCGTGAAGCCCGCGACGAAGCGGTCGAACACCGAGTCGTGGACGAGGAACCGGGTCGGCGCGACGCAGACCTGGCCGGCGTTGCGGAACTTGTTGGCGCCGAGTACCGCCACCGCCTTCTCGACGTCGGCGTCGCCGAATACGATCGCCGGCGCATGGCCGCCGAGCTCCATCGTCGCCCGCTTCATGTGCTGGCCGGCCAAGGCCGCGAGCTGCTTGCCGACGACGGTCGAGCCGGTGAACGAGATCTTCCGGATCACCGGATGCGGGATCAGGTACGACGAGATCGTCGCCGGGTCGCCGTAGACCAGCGCGAGGCAATCGCCCGGAACGCCGGCATCGAGGTACGCGCGCACCAGCTCGGCGCAGCTCGCCGGCGTGTCCTCGGGACCCTTCAGGATCACCGGGTTGCCGGTGCAGAGCGCGGCGGCGATCTTGCGCACCGCTTGGTTGATCGGGAAGTTCCAGGGCGTGAAGCACGCCACCGGCCCGACCGGCTCACGCACCACGAACTGCAGCACGCCGTCGCCGCGAGGCGGAATCACCCGGCCGTAGGCGCGCTTGCCTTCTTCCGCGAACCAGTCGGTGACGTCGGCCGCGGCCATCGTCTCGACGCGGGCCTCGGCGAGCGGCTTGCCCTGCTCGAGCGTCATGATGCGGGCGATGTCGTCGGCGCGCTCGCGCAGCAGGTCCGCCGCCTTGCGCAGCACCTTGGCGCGATCGAAGGCCGAGACTCGGCGCCACCGCGCGAAGCCGCGGGCGGC
>NZ_VRUX01001029.1:0-908 GCF_008039885.1 Methylobacterium sp. WL103 | reverse complement strand
GCGGGTGCCCGTCGCCTTCGAGGTCGATCCGGCAGGCGCGCGCCGCTACGGCCGCGCCCTGATCGAGGCCGCCTGCGGCATCCTCGTGCGGGCCGGCCGGCCGATGCATGCGGGCGAGATCCTGGAGGCCCTCGTCGCCGAGGGGTTCGCGGTCCCCGGCCAGGACCCAGTCGCGGCGCTGAACACCCGGTTGTGGAAGCGCTCGGGGCCGCACGGCCCGCTGCGGCGCCTGGGCGACGCGGTCTACGCGCCGGCGCTCGGGGCGGAGTAGGCGGGGCAGGGTAAGAATGAGGTGCGGGCGAAGCCGCGCCCGCTCCGGCCCTACGCGACGGTGTCGCGACCGGAGGCGGCGCGCTGCGCCCGGGCGGAGCGGAGATCCCGCCCGACCTCCAGCACGAACATCCGCAGGGAGACGATGCTGAACACCACGATGGCGCCGACCAGCATGGCGGAGACGAGGGTCTTGGCGGTCGCGACGTCCACGGCGAAAAATCCTGGTGGGGGAGAGGTTTGCGTTCCCGTCAGATGTGGGCCTCGCCTTCGCGGGGCACCACCGGGGCGCGGGCGGTGGCAGTCATGCGTTCGAATCAAGCCTCGTGCGCCACCGCACGCGAGACCTGCATGAAACGCAACGAGGATGGAGAATTCGTGAACGTTTGCCGGTTCGCCCCCAGGTTCGCCCCCAGGTTCGCGCCGACGCTGGCCGCCATCGAGGTGTCGGCGCGCGAAATTCCGGGTCGAACCGGTCAGGTGCGGCGCCGCACGGCTGGTCCATCGCGGCAAATCCCGCGATAAGCCGCCCGGCGAGGGCAGGGCCTCGGCGGGAGCACGGCATGGTCGCCACGCGAGGCATTTCACGGCACGGCGCGCGCGCAGGGCAGGTGGTGCGCAAGCGGCCGAGCCGGCAC
>NZ_VRUX01001028.1:0-909 GCF_008039885.1 Methylobacterium sp. WL103 | reverse complement strand
CTGCCGTGCAGTGGAACGCCACCGTCTCGTAGGGGTAGCGGACGCTGTCACGCCCGGCCAGCTCCGGCGTGGCGGCGATCAGCGCCCGCACCGCGGCGGCCACGGCCGCCCTTTCGTCGGTGGGCAGGGCGGCGATGAAGCTTACCGAGAGCGCGCGGCCGACGACCACGTCCTCGGCCGGCCCTTCGTGGTGGTGGGGCAGGCGCCGCTCGTGCAGGGGCCCGAAGCCCGCGGCCGGGAACGCCGCGCGCCAGGCTCCCGTGCGATAGCGCGGCGTGTCGTCCTCGTAGGCGTCGACGATCCGCGTCAGGTCCGCGACCCAGGGCACGGATTCGTCGCGCACGTTCCAGACCAGCCCGAGCGTGCCGCCGGGGCGCAGCACGCGGCGGATCTCGGCGAGCGCCGCCGCTGTGGCGAACCAGTGGAAGGACTGCGCGCAGACCACCGCGTCGACCGCGCCGTCGGCGAGCGGGATCGCCTCCGCATGGCCGGGATGCGCTTCGACGCCGGGATTGCACTGGACGAGCTGCGCCCGCATGGCGGCGACCGGCTCGACGGCGACGACGCGGGCGCCGGTCTCCGTCAGGCGCGGGGTGAACTTGCCGGTCCCCGCGCCGAGGTCGAGCACGGTGCGCCCGGGACCGACCCGAAGGTCGCCGCGCAGCCAGCCGTCCAGCGCCGGCGGATAATCCGGTCGGCCGCTGACGTAGGTGTCGGCCTGGGCGGCATAGCCGGCCGCGGCCGAGCGGTGGATCGTCTCCATCCCGAGCCCTCGAATTCTTCGAACGCAGCCCACCGGACGTGTCGCCCCGGGAGCGTGCGTCAAGCCGGGTCGGCCTCCGCGGCGGCGACCAAGGCGGCGCCGTCCTCGGTCAGCGCATAGTGGGCGCGGCTCGACCGGGCGTCGCG
>NZ_VRUX01001027.1:0-910 GCF_008039885.1 Methylobacterium sp. WL103 | reverse complement strand
CGCCGGCCGTGCACCACGACGAACGGCACGCGCCCGTCGCGCGCCAGCGCCTCCTTCGATTCGGCGGCGCCGATGAAGCCGACGGGGATGCCGATCACCGCCGCCGGCGGCGCGACGCCCTCGTCGAGGAGCTCGAGCAGGCGGAACAGCGAGGTCGGCGCGTTGCCGACCGCCACGACGCTGCCGGGCAGGTGCTCGCGCCACAGCTCCATCGCGGCGGCCGAGCGGGTGGTGCCCATCTCGGCGGCCATGGCCGGCACGCGCGGGTCGGTGAGGGTGCAGATCACGCGGTTCTCGGCCCGCATCCGCGCACGGGTGCAGCCGTCGGCCACCATTCGCACGTCGCAGAGGACCGGCGCACCGGCGCGCAGGGCCGCCTCGCCGGCCTCGGCGAAGGTCTCGGACATCTCGACGTCGGCCGGCAGGTCGGTCATGCCGCAGGCGTGGATCATCCGCACGATCACGCGCTCGGCGGTGCCCGACCAGCGCGAAAGGTCGGCCTCGGCGCGGATCATCGCGAAGGACCGGGCGTAGATCGCGCCGCCGTCGCGCAGGTACTCGTGGCGGGCGCTCATATCGTGGTCCCGATGGTTTGTTCGGCGCTTGGCTGCCGACGGAGGGAAGAGTGGCCGAACGCCTGTGCCAGTGCGCCGGGTTTCGCCCTCCATACGCGCTCCAGCGCCGCGTCGAAAGTCAGTTCCCAAGCCGGCGCATCGCCGGGCGCGCCGTCGAGGACGACGCCGTAGGTCCCTGCGCGCGCGACCAGCGTCAGGTCGGCGCGGCCCGGGTGGGCGCAGCCCTTGGCGCAACCGGAGACGTGCGCCGTCAGCCCCGCCGCGGCGAACGGTCGGAACGCCTCCGCGAGCCGGGCGGCATCCGCCCCCGTCGGCGTCGAGCCGGAGGCGCAGGC
>NZ_VRUX01001026.1:0-911 GCF_008039885.1 Methylobacterium sp. WL103 | reverse complement strand
GGCCACCGGAAATAGGGCCGCGTCGCGGCGAACGTCGCCCGCAGCGCCGGCGTCAGCGGGATCGCGGCGGCGACGACGTCGCCCTGCTTCTCGGTCAGGCCGTCGAGGAGGGTGTCGAAGCGCCGGGCCTGCACGGTGCAGGTGATCGCCAGCTTCTCGCAGACGGCGCGGGCCAGCTCCACCGCGAAGCCGGTCGGGTTCCCGTCGGGGCCGGCGAAGTGCAGCGGCGGGAACTCGTCGTCGGTCAGGAAGCGCACGGCCCGGCCGGTCTGCGGCGCCTCGACCCGCTCGCCGCGGCTGCGCGGGTTCCAGAAGTTGGGCACCGTCACCGCCGCGGGCGCTTGCGGTGCGGCAACGGGCTGGGCGCCGGCCCGCGGCATCGCGGCGGCGCAGGCGAAGAGCACTAAGATAATAGTCTTTGAAAAGGACATCGTCCTTGCACCCTGAGCGCGCGCGCCTATGATCGCGGAGCGCCGACGGCGCAATGGGGAGGGGGTCCGGCTCACGTCCTCGCCTTAGCACGTCCCGGAGCCGACGGTAGCCGGCGCCCCGTGTCGTTCCTCCGCTTCCTCGGCCCCTCCCCCGGCCCACCGGCTTTGCCGCCGGAGATCGCGTTCCTGGCGGACGCGGGCGTCGATCCAGAGCTGCTGCGTCGCGCCGCGGATTTGGCCGAGGCGAGCGGGACCGACGCGGCGACCGCCCTTCTGCGCGCCGGGCTGATGGACGAGGAACCGTATTACCGGGCCCTCGCTCAAGCCCTCGAGGCCGAGTACCTCGACGGGCCGATCCCGCTCGGCATGGGCGCGCGCTTCCCCGACAGCCTGTCGCTCGGCATGGCGCCGCTGGTGCTGGGGGCGGGCGCCCCGGCGGTGCTGGCGCCGCGCGGGCGGCAGATCGCCGAACTGCTCGCC
>NZ_VRUX01001025.1:0-911 GCF_008039885.1 Methylobacterium sp. WL103 | reverse complement strand
CGCCTGCTCCAGTGCGGCCGGGTCGGCCGGCCGCGGCGCCACCCCGGCCGCGCCGGGCAGGATAGGCAGGGACAGGAGGGCAGCGAGGGCGAACATCCGCATGCTTGGCGGTATCGCCGATTCGCCCCCGCCTCGGCAAGAACGAAGCGGCAACACGATCGCGTGCCCGCGCGCCGTGTGAGGCGCGGACCCGATTTCGTGCCCCGTCCGCGCACGGCGACCGGCCGCTTAGGGGCGGATTAACCAAACGCGCGCTCAATACGGATCAGTCGCAGTTCTCTCGATCCCCGCACGGCCGAGCCCCTCGGCCGGTCCACCGCCCGCGCTCCGTCGCGGGGGACGGACGGCGCGTGGCCGCGGGCGCCGCCTCAGCCTTCGCGTCCGAGTTCGAGTCCGCATGCCTCATCACATGCCGCATCCCCTGCCGCATCACCTGCGTTCCCACGGCGGCCACGCGCGTCCCGTTCGTCGCCGGCGCTCCCGCAGCCATCCGACCCTGCGCAACGCGCTGGCCGGCCTGCTCTGCCTCGTCACCCTCGGGGGCGTGCCGACCGGCGACGGGAAGCACCCGCGATCGCCGGGCGCGAATCTCCAGGCCACGAACCTGCAGGCCACGAACCCGCAGACCCGGAGCGCCGCCTCGACCGCCCTCGCGGCCCTGTTCGATCCCCGTCCGATGATGGGGCCGGACGTGCGCGCGAACCTTCGCGGCATCCCCCTCGGCACTGCGTTCGCCCCGACCGCCTCTCTCGCTCCGTCCCTCGCCCAGCCGGTGGCGGGCGTGGGGGGGGGGGGGGGGGGCCCCCCCCCCCCCCCCCCGGGGGGGGGGGGGGGGGGGGGGGGGGGGGGGGGGGGCGGCGGGGGGGGGGCGGGGGGGGGGGGGGGGGGGGGTGGGAAAAAAAAAAGGGGGG
>NZ_VRUX01001024.1:0-916 GCF_008039885.1 Methylobacterium sp. WL103 | reverse complement strand
TCGAGCCGTTCCAGGCGACGACGATGGCGTCGCCGAACCGCGTCGGCGGGGTGGGCGGCGCCACCAGGATCGGGCGCCCGCCCTCGAACAGGGCCGTCTCCAGGGTGGTCATGCGCGGCGTGCCGTCGGCGGCGCCCGGGCGCCCGACGATCGTGGCCGAGAACAGGCGCGCGTACTGCCCGAGGAAGGCGTCGCCCGCCGGCACGTCCTGGCGCCAGCGGTAGCGGGCGCCGGCGCCGGCGACGTTCTCGGGAACGCAGAGGCCGTCGCGGGCATGGCGCGGGATGCCGGCCGCGTCCATGAAGGCGACGAAGCGGCCGCCGGCCTCCTCGGCCTCGGCGCGGTCGGCCTCCTCGTCGCGCAGCCAGGTCATGCCGCCGACCATGTCCACGGGCACGTACTCGGCGAGCGCCGGCCGCAGCGACACGCCCTCGATCAGGCTGCCGAAGCGCTGCGCCACGAGGCGCGTCGTCTCCAGCACCGAGGGCAGGGCGTCGTGGAGCGCGATCGGCACCAGAAGGGTCTTCATCGCGTCGCCTCGTTTGGGGTTCGCCATCGTTGGGGCGACGCTAATGCGGATCGCGGCGGCGGGAAACTCGCCGTCCCCCGGCGCTCACACGGTTTTCGGACTCGGATCGGGCGCCGGATCGAGGCGCGCGCGGGCCAGCCGCGTCATCGGGCGCTCGACGAAGGCGTGGACGAGGAGCGCTGCCGCGACGCTGGCCGCCAGCATCAGGGCGAGCGCGGCCCAGGGGTCGAGCAGGGCCGCGAGGTTCGCGCGCACCAAGACCTCGCGCAAGGCGCGCAGGGCGAAGGGGTGGACGAGGTACAGCGCGTAGGAGGCGTCGCCCAAAGCGGCGAGCGCCGACACGATCGACGATCGCCGCCCGCCTTCCGCCCGCGCATGGCCGAGCGC
>NZ_VRUX01001023.1:0-918 GCF_008039885.1 Methylobacterium sp. WL103 | reverse complement strand
GGCGACCACAGCCTGGAGCCCGACGGCAGCGCCGTAATCCCGCCGCCGCCGCACCGGCGGGCGGCCGTTCTGGTGCCGGTCGTCGCGCGCGAATCCGGCCTCGCGATCGTGCTGACGCAGCGCGCCGCCCACCTGCGCGACCATTCCGGCCAGGTCGCGCTGCCCGGCGGCAAGATCGACCCGACCGATGCAAGCCCGATGGCGGCGGCCCTGCGCGAGGCCGAGGAGGAGGTCGGCCTGTCGCCGCGTCACGTGCGGATGCTCGGCTACCTCGATCCCTACCTGTCGGGCACCGGCTTCCTGGTGGCGCCGGTGATCGGCCTCGTCGACCGGGAGGCGCGCCTCGCGCCGAACCCGGCCGAGGTGGACGCGATCTTCGAGGTCCCCCTGGCGGTGATCGCCGACCGGTCGCGCTACGAGCTGCGGATGCGGGTGTGGCAGGGCCGCGACCGGCGCTTCTACGCCCTGCCCTACGGCGAGCGCCTGATCTGGGGTGTGACGGCGGGCATCCTGCACAACCTCGCCGAACGGCTCGAATTCGGGCCATCGAAGTCCCACCTCTGAGCCGAGCGGGAATCGCCCGCGCCCATCGATCGGATGCCATGCTGCGTCGCCTCGTGGAGGAGTTCGGGCTCTTCCTGCTGCCCTTCGGGCTGTTCTTCACCTACCTGCTGCTCGTCGGCCGCAACCCGCTGCAGCGGGCGCACTGGGACGCCCAGGCCTTTCGCCTCGTCCTGGCCGGCTTGGCCGTGGTGATCGCCTCGCTTGTGGCCTCGGGCCTGTTCTCCGAGCGCCACGCCACCGGCTTCGTGCCGACCCACATGGAGAACGGCCGGCTGGTGCCAGGCGAGTTCCGCTGATGCGGCGCCTCGACCCCGACGGCCCGGCGCGGCTGCTCGCCCGGCCCGAGGTCCGCGC
>NZ_VRUX01001022.1:0-922 GCF_008039885.1 Methylobacterium sp. WL103 | reverse complement strand
GGTGGACGCCGTCCAGGGGCGCCGCCGCGCCGACGACGATGTCGGCGAATCCCGGCTTGCCCGCAAGGCCGTAGGCGGCGGCGAGCGCGGGCTTGGCCCAGTTCGCCTCGATCAAGACCACGTCGAGGTCGCGTCGGGCATAGAGCCCAGCGAGCTGGCGGCTGAGCGAGGTGACGCCGTCGCCGGCCTGAACCGCGGTGACGCCGATGCGCCGGAGCGGCGGCCCCTCGCGGCGGTTGAGCTGCACCAGGGCCGGCTCGAGCACCGCGCGGTCGGGCACCGCCGGATCGTAGGAGGCGGCGATCATGCGGTGGCTCCACGGAGGCCGGGGGCGCGGGAGCGCCGCGGAGCGGCGCGGCCCTCGTCGCGCAAGGGGAGGGCGGCGAGCACCGGTACCCCCAGCGAGCGCGCCACGTCCGACGCGCTGCGGTAGGTCTGGGCCAGGATCTCGGCCAGCGCGACGTAGGCCAGAGCCGCGACGAGCCCGAGGCCGGCGGCGAGCCCGAGGATCAGCAGGCGGTTCGGCCCACTCGGCAGCCGCGGCGGCACCGCCCGGGCGACGAGCGCGGACGAGGTGACGGACTGCGAATCCAGGCCGGTCCCGGTCGTCAGCTCGTCGATGCGACGCTGGGTCTGGGCGATCTCGTCGGCGAGCAGGCTCTTCTGCTGGCCGAGCCGGCCGAAGGCGAGGGAGGCGTCGCTCTGGCCGATCGCCGCCTGGCGCCGCGACGCCTCGATGTGGGAGATCGCCGCGATCTTCTCGGCGAGCACCGCGAGCCGGGTGGTGTCGGCGCTGATCAGCGCGCGGTACTTTTGCCGGGCGAGCTCGGTGAGGTCGCGGTCGAGGCTGGCGAATTCGGGCGCGGCCGGGCGGAACCGCGTGGCGAGCTCCGAGCGCCGGGTGCGCAGCTCGGCGAAGCGC
>NZ_VRUX01001021.1:0-922 GCF_008039885.1 Methylobacterium sp. WL103 | reverse complement strand
CGCCCGGCCGGGGCGCCGACGGACTGCGCGGAGGCCGCGCCCGCGAGCCCGCAGCCGAGGCAGAGCGAGAGGATCAGGACGCGGGTCGAACGCAGCATGGGAATTCCTCGTCTGTCTGCGCCGTCAACGCGCGAGGGCCGCGCCGGTGCGCAGCTGGGAGGACGAATTTCCGGTAGACCCGTCAGCTGCCGCGATAGGTCTGGTAGCTCCACGGCGTCGCCACCAGCGGCACGTGATAGTGCCCCTCCGGGTCCGAGACGCCGAAGCGCAGCGGCACGACGTCGAGGAAGGGCGGCTCGGCGAGCGCGATCCCCTGGCGCCGGTAATGATCGCCGAGCGCGAAGCGCAGCTCGTAGACCGCGATCGGCACCGGCCGCCCGGCCACGAGCGGCGCGTCGGTCCGTCCGTCGGCGTTCGTCACCGCCCGCGCCACCAGGGCCGTCTCGGTCTCCGACACCACCTCGTGCAGGCTCACCGCGACGCCTTCCGCCGGCCGCCCGCTGACGGTGTCGAGCACGTGCGTCGAGATCCGGCCCGTGGTCCGGAGCGGTCCGTCGCCGGAGACCAGCGCGTTCAGGCGGATCGCGGCGATGCGGAACACTTCGGCTTCCGCCGTCCGCCGCTCCGTCGCGGCGTCGGAGTCGAGGCGCGCGGCGAAGGCGGAGAGCAGCGAGGCCCGACCGTGCCGCCTGACGCACAGGATGAAGGGCAGGCCGAATTTCGCCTGGTAGGCCGCGTTGAGCGCCGCGAAGCGCGCGACTTCCGCGTCCGACATCCGGTCGAGGCCGGCCGCGGCCTGCTCGGCCACCGAATCGGGGGCCATGGTGCCGTCCCGCGCGGCCCGTCCGGCGAGCTCGGGATGGCCCGCCAGCAGCGCGAGGCGGGTCGTGTCGGAGGCCGTCTCCACGGCGCCGCGCATGGC
>NZ_VRUX01001020.1:0-923 GCF_008039885.1 Methylobacterium sp. WL103 | reverse complement strand
TCCCGGCGGACGGGCCGGCGGTGGACCTCGGCATCACCGCCGACGGGCCGGCCTACGCCGCCGCCCTCGCGCCGATGCTGGCCGACCACGCCGGCGACGCGGTGCTCTCGGTCCACGTCCCCACCGCCCGCTCGGACGCCGCCGCGGTGGCGCAGGCGATCGCCGACACGGTGACGCAAACGCGCCGCGGGCAGGGGCGGAAGAAACCGGTCTTCGCGGTGTCCCACGGGGAGGAGGCCGCCGCGATCCTGGCGGGCGCCGGCATCCCGCACTTCTCCACCGAGTCCGAGGCGATCGAAGGCTTCCTCCATCTCGTGCGCTACCGCGAGGCGCAGGACGACCTGATGCGCACGCCCGGCTCCCTGCCGCGCGACTTCTCGCCCGACACGGAGGCCGCCGAGGCGATCGTCGCCGCAGCCCTGCGGCAAGGGGCGGCGTGGCTCGACCCCGTCGCGGTCGCCGGGCTGCTCGCCGCCTACGGCATCGAGACCGTGCCGCTGACGCTCGCCCCCGACATCGACGCGGCGGCGGCCGCCGCCTGGACGATCATCGCGGCCGGCGGGTCGGTGGCGCTGAAGGTCGTCTCGCCGGACGTGGTGCACAAGTCCGACATCGGCGGGGTGCACCTCGACCTCACCAGCGAGCAGGACGTCCGCGACGCCGCGCGCAAGATCCTGGTGCGCGCCCGGCGCGAGCGGCCCGACGCCCGCGTCACGGGTTTCGCCGTGCAGCCGATGGTGCGCAAGGGCCAGCGCCGCGAGCTGATCGCCGGGCTGGCCGAGGACTCGGTCTTCGGCCCCGTGGTGGTGTTCGGCCGCGGCGGAACGGCGGTGGAGGTGATCGACGACCGGGCGCTGGGCCTGCCGCCCCTCGACCTGGCGCTGGCCGACGACCTGATCGGCCGCACCCGCGTCGCCCGCCGG
>NZ_VRUX01000101.1:0-10653 GCF_008039885.1 Methylobacterium sp. WL103 | reverse complement strand
TCGGCGAGGACGTGACGGAGACCCTCGATTACGTGCCCGGCCGCTTCAAGGTGGTCCGGCACGTGCGCGAGGCGTTCGCATGCCGATCCTGCGAGGGGATGGTGCAGGCGCCCGCCCCGCATCACGCGCCCGGTGATCGGCCCGGACGCTGCAAACGCCTGGCGCGACCTCAAGGATGAACCCGCTCTGGTCCTGCCGGTGACCGGTGCAGCCCTCGTCGCTCGCGGCATCCCGGCCGGGCCGAGGATCGGGGTCGCCCTCGCGGCATTGCGCCGACGCTGGCTCGAATCGGGCTGTCCCATCGGGCCGGACGCGGCCGAGGCGCTGATCTCCCTCGCGCTGGCTCAGGATTCGTCGGCGCACGACACGAAAGAGCCCGCCGAACCGCGCCGGTGACGGCGGTTCGAGCGGGCTTCGGTCGTCCTGAAAATGTTGGGGGTGAAAGGCTCAGAGCTTGAGGAGGTTCTTCGTCTCCTGAAGCTGGACGATCTGGCCGTTCAGCTCCTCGCGCTTCTGCAGGTCCTCGGTGGCGTCGCGCTGCAGCTCGGCCGCCTCGATGTCCCGGTCGAGGGATTCCGGCGTCAGCTCCTCGATCGGGGCGGCGCGCTCGGCCAACACCGTCACGCCGGTCGGCCCGATGTCGGCGAAGCCACCGCGGACGTAGATGCGCTTGCCGCTGTTGGCGCGCTCGGTGACCACGATCACGCCCACGCGAAGCGAGGTGAGCACCGGGGCGTGGCCGGCGAGCACCGTCATCTCGCCCTCGGTGCCGGGAAGCTGCACCGACTCGACCTCGCCGGAATACAGCGACCGCTCGGGGCCGACGAAATCGAAGTGGAAGGTGGCCATGCGCTCGGAATCCCGACGTTTGTCATTCCCGGCGCGCGGCCACCCGAGGGCTACGTGCCGGCCTTGAGAGTTAGGCTCTGCGCCGGTCCGTGGCGAAGCCGAGGCCGAAACCGATCAGCGCACCAATGCCCGCGAACAGGGCGACGTGCTGTGTCTGCCCGCTGGTCAGCTCGCCGCCGCGGGTGCCGGCCGGGCGGTCGCCCTGCACTTCGACGGAGAGCGGGCCGATCTTGATCTCGGCCGCCTCGGGCCGCGTCACGTAGCCGATGAGGCCGCCGGCCAGGAGGCCGACGACCAACAGGACGATCTTGGCGTTCAAGACCTCAAGCCGCCTTCAGCTTCTTGGCCTTGGCCTGGGCGTCCTCGATGGTGCCGACCATGTAGAAGGCCGCTTCCGGCAAGTCGTCGTACTTGCCCTCGACGAGGCCCTTGAAGCCCTTGATCGTGTCTTCCAGCGGCACCTGGATGCCCGGGGAGCCGGTGAAGATCTCAGCCACCGAGAAGGGCTGCGAGAAGAAGCGCTCGATCTTGCGGGCGCGCGCGACCGTCAGCTTGTCCTCTTCCGATAGCTCGTCCATCCCGAGGATGGCGATGATGTCCTGGAGCGATTTGTAGCGCTGCAGCGTCTGCTGGACCTTGCGGGCGACATCGTAGTGCTCCTCGCCGAGGATCGCCGGAGACAGCATGCGCGAGGTCGAGTCGAGCGGGTCCACCGCCGGATAGATGCCCTTCTCGGCGATCGAGCGCGACAGCGTCGTGGTCGCGTCCAAGTGGGCGAACGAGGCGGCGGGCGCCGGGTCGGTCAGGTCGTCGGCCGGCACGTAGATCGCCTGCACCGAGGTGATCGAGCCCTTGTTCGTGGTGGTGATGCGCTCCTGCAGGGCGCCCATGTCCGTGGCGAGCGTCGGCTGGTAGCCCACGGCCGAGGGGATGCGGCCGAGCAGCGCCGACACTTCCGAGCCGGCCTGAGTGAAGCGGAAGATGTTGTCCACGAAGAACAGCACGTCCTGGCCCTGGTCGCGGAAGTCCTCGGCGATGGTGAGGCCGGTGAGCGCGACGCGCGAGCGGGCGCCGGGAGACTCGTTCATCTGGCCGTAGACCAGCGCGCACTTGGAGCCCTCGGCCGAGCCGCCGTTCTCCTTCGGGTCCATGTTCACCTTGGACTCGATCATCTCGTGGTAGAGGTCGTTGCCCTCGCGGGTGCGCTCGCCGACGCCGGCGAAGACCGAGTAGCCCGAGTGCACCTTGGCGATGTTGTTGATCAGCTCCATGATCAGCACGGTCTTGCCGACGCCGGCGCCGCCGAACAGGCCGATCTTGCCGCCCTTGGCGTAGGGGGCGAGCAGGTCGACCACCTTGATGCCGGTGACGAGGATCTGCGACTCCGTCGACTGGTCGGTATAGGGGGGCGCGGGCTGGTGGATGGCGCGGAGCGAGTCCGACTGGATCGGGCCGGCCTCGTCGATCGGCTCGCCGATGACGTTCATGATGCGGCCGAGCGTGTTGTGGCCGACTGGGACCATGATCGGCGAGCCGGTGTCGGTGCACTCCTGGCCCCGGGTCAGACCCTCGGAGGTGTCCATCGCGATGCAGCGCACGGTGCTCTCGCCGAGCTGCGCGGCGACTTCCAGCACGAGGCGGTTGCCGTTGTTCTTGGTCTCGAGCGCGTTCAGGATCTCCGGCAGGTGGCCGTCGAACTGCACGTCGACGACGGGGCCGATGACTTGGACGATCTTGCCGACCTTGTTGGAGCCGGCGCCGGGGGAAGCGGTGTTTGCCATGATTGCGTGCCCTTGAAAGGTATGCGGTCGGTGCGCCGGCGAAGGCGCTTAGAGGGCTTCGGCGCCCGAAATGATTTCGATGAGTTCCTTGGTGATCATCGCCTGACGCGTGCGGTTGTAGATCAGCGTCTGCTTCTTGATCATCTCGCCCGCGTTGCGGGTCGCGGAATCCATGGCGCTCATGCGTGCACCCTGCTCGGATGCGGCGTTCTCGAGGAGCGCCCGGTAGACCTGAACCGTGAGGTTCTTCGGCAGCAGCGTCTCGAGGATCGCCTCCTCAGAGGGCTCGAATTCCATCGCCGAATCCGCCGGCGCACCGGTGCTGCTGGCGCCGCCTTCGGGCAGCTCCGCAGGGATCAGGCGCTGCGCCGTCGGGATCTGCGAGATCACCGAGCGGAACTCGGAGAAGAACAGCGTCGCGACGTCGAACTCGCCGGCCTCGTAGCGGGTCAGGATCTTGTCGGCGATCTCGGCGGCGAAGGGGTAGTCGACCGGGCGGTTGCCGCGGATGTCCTGCGACTCGACGATCTGCTCGCGGAACTGGCGGCGAAGCTGGTCCAGACCCTTCTTGCCGACCGTCATCATCTTGACGGTCTTGCCCTCGGTCGCGAGCTTGTCGGCATGCGCCCGCGCCAGGCGCGCGATCGACGAGTTGAAAGCGCCGCACAAGCCGCGGTCGCCGGTGCAGACGATCAGCAGGTGGGTCTGGTCCTTGCCGGTGCCCGCCAGCAGCTTCGGCGCGCCGACGCCGCCGACGAGGTTCCCGGCGAGGTTGCCGAGCACCGCCGCCATCTTCTCGGCATAGGGACGGCCGCTTTCGGCAGCCGTCTGTGCGCGCCGCAGCTTGGCGGCGGCGACCATCTGCATCGCCTTGGTGATCTTCTGCGTCGCCTTCACCGAAGTGATGCGGTTGCGCAGATCCTTCAAACTCGCCATCGGGTGGTCCGGTCTCTCAGGGCCTGTTCACGACCAGGCGCCCGTCGCCGGGCGCCCGATGAGGCGGGTTCGTCTAGTTCGCGAGCGACTTCGCCACGCTCTCGACCACGCTCTTGAGCTTGGCGGCGCTGTCGTCCGACAGGTCCTTCGAGTCGCGGATCGTGGAGAGCAGGTCGGCGTGCTTGGTGCGGAGCGTTGACAGCAGCGCGTCCTCGAACGGGCGGACCTTCGCGACCGGCATCTTGTCGAGGTAGCCGTTGACGCCGGCGTAGATCACCGCGACCTGCTCCTCCATCTTCAGCGGCGAGAACTGCGGCTGCTTCAGGAGCTCGGTGAGGCGCGAGCCGCGGTTGAGCAGCTGCTGGGTCGAGGCGTCGAGGTCCGAACCGAACTGCGCGAACGCCGCCATCTCGCGGTACTGCGCCAGCTCGCCCTTGATCTTGCCGGCGACCTTCTTCATCGCCTTGGTCTGGGCCGAGGAGCCCACCCGCGAGACCGAGAGGCCGACGTTCACCGCCGGGCGGATGCCCTGGTAGAACAGGTCGGTCTCGAGGAAGATCTGGCCGTCGGTGATCGAGATCACGTTGGTCGGGATGTAGGCCGACACGTCGTTGGCCTGGGTCTCGATGACCGGCAGCGCGGTCAGCGAGCCGTTGCCGGCGGCGTCGCCCATCTTGGCGGCGCGCTCGAGCAGGCGCGAGTGCAGGTAGAACACGTCGCCGGGATAGGCCTCGCGGCCCGGCGGGCGGCGCAGCAGCAGCGACATCTGGCGGTAGGCCACGGCCTGCTTGGACAGGTCGTCGTACGAGATCACGGCGTGCATGCCGTTGTCGCGGAAGTACTCGCCCATGGCGCAGCCGGCGAACGGCGCGATGAACTGCATCGGCGCGGCGTCCGAGGCGGTGGCGGCGACGACGATCGAGTACTCCATCGCGCCCTGATCCTCGAGGACCTTCACGAACTGGGCGACCGTCGAGCGCTTCTGGCCGATGGCGACGTAGATGCAGTAGAGCTTCGACTTCTCGTCGCCGCCGGCGGCGTGGCCGGGCTTCTGGTTGAGGATCGTGTCGAGCACGATCGCGGTCTTGCCGGTCTGGCGATCGCCGATGATCAGCTCGCGCTGGCCGCGGCCGACCGGGATCAGGGCGTCGACGGCCTTGAGGCCCGTCGCCATCGGCTCGTGCACGGACTTGCGCGGGATGATGCCCGGCGCCTTCACGTCGACGCGTCGACGCTCGGTCGACTCGATCGGGCCCTTGCCGTCGATCGGGTTGCCGAGGCCGTCGACCACGCGGCCGAGCAGGCCCTTGCCGACCGGGACGTCCACGATGGCACCGGTGCGCTTGACGGTCTGGCCTTCCTTGATCTCGCGGTCAGAGCCGAAGATCACGATGCCGACGTTGTCCTGCTCGAGGTTGAGCGCCATGCCGCGCACGCCGGACTCGAACTCGACCATCTCGCCGGCCTGGACGTTGTCGAGGCCGTAGGCGCGGGCGATGCCGTCGCCGACGGACAGGACCTGGCCGACCTCGGAGACTTCGGCTTCCTCGCCGAAGTTCTTGATCTGGTCTTTCAGGATCGCGGAGATCTCGGCGGCGCGGATGTCCATCGTCGGGCCCTTCAGTTCGTTCTTGTCAGGTGTTCAGGTGTGATGGCGAGAGCCGGGGCGTCCTCGACGGACGGCCTAACGGGCTTCCCGCATCGCGAGACGAATGCCGTTCAGCTTGGTCCGGAGCGAAGCGTCGACCATGCGCGAGCCCATCTTGACGATGAGGCCGCCGATCAGGCTCGGGTCGACGTGCAGGTCGAGGTCGACCTCGGACTTCGCGACGTCGCGCAGGCTGGCCTTGATCTCCTCCAGCACCGCGTCGGAGGGCCGCTCGGCCACGCGAACCTCGGCGCGGACGATGCCCTTCGATTCGCTAACCAGGCTGCGGAACGCGGCGATCATGCCGGGCAGCGCGAACAGGCGGCGGTTGGCGGCCGACAGGCGGATGAAGTTGGCAGCGAGGCCGGTGATGCCGGCCTTCTCGAGGATCGCGCCGATGGCGGCGGCCTGCTCCTCACCCGAGAAGACCGGGCTACGGACGAGACGGCGCAGGTCCGCGCTCTCCTTGAGCAAGGCGTCGAAGCGCTCGAGGCCCTCGGCCGTCGCATCGATCTGGCGCTCGTCACGGGCGAGATCGAACAGGGCGGAGGCGTATCGACCCGACACGCCGCCGACCAGGGAACCCTCGGAACCGTTCTGCGCCACCCGTCGCTCTCTCTTGTTCCTTGGCCCTTCGGTTCCGACCGGGCTGCGCCGTAATCAGGGCGCCGGGCCGGAGACCGTCGGGAAATGGGATTGTGCCGGGCTTGTCCGGGACCCTCGAAGATCCCTCGGCCGGCGCGGCGATCGCCTAGCATGGCAACCGGAGCCGCGCAAGGCGATCGGCCGATGGCTGCGGCCCGGCCGAGCTTGCGCCGGGTGATCGATCCTACAGGGGAAATCAGCAGGCGAGGCGGTCGCAACGGCGGGTGGCGGCGATCATCTTCGCCATGGAGCGGGCGCCCGGATGCCCGAGGATGCCGGCGTTGCCCAGCACGTAGGACGGGGTCGCGTAGAGGCCGAGGTCGGCCGCGATCCGCATCTGGCTCTTGAGCGCTTCGCGGACCTCGTCGCTGTCGGCGATGCTCTCCAGCTCCGGTCCGGCGATCCCAAGCGCCGTGCCGGCGGCGAGCGCGCCGGGGCCGTCGATCTTGCCGGGCTTGCCGAGCAACCGGCCGTAGAAGTCCCAGGCCGCCTCGGAGCCGAGCTTGCGCTGGACGGCCAGCGCCACCTTGGCGGCCTGGGCCGATTGCGGCGACAGAATCGGATTTTGGACAAGGCCGATGCGCAACGCCGGGTCGGCGGCGTGCAGGGCGATCACGTCGGCGGCGGCCTTGCGGCAGTAGGGGCAGTTGAAGTCGAAGAACTCGTACAGCGTCGTCTCTGCCTCGCGCGGGCCGACGTAGGTGATTCCCCGCAGGGACGCGAGCTGGCCGGTGATCTCGCCTGGGAGCACGGAGTTGGCGACCGGCCTGCCCTCGTCGCTCGTCACCGAGACGCGCTGACCATATGATTGGGCGCGCGCCGCCCGGGTGAGGGCGACGGCGGCGGCCGAGGTCGCGATGAGGTGACGGCGGGTGAAGGGCATGCTGGCGTCCGAGCGGCGGTGTCGAGCCCGCGCATCAGCCCGGCAATTCAGGCGATGTCGGGGCCTTCGCGTCGGGGAGTCTCGTCGCACGATGGCGTCAGCGCATGTCCCCCGGGCGCTCGCCGGCGGCCCAGGCCAGCGCCTGCTCCAGGCGGTCGTTGCCCCAGAACAGCTCACCGTCATCCGTCAGGAAGGTCGGGGCGCCGTAGATGCCGCGCGAGCGCGCCTCCTCGCCGACGACGCGGAGCTTGGTCTTGTTCGCTTCGCTCGCCGCCGCCTTGAGCTGCTGCGTCCCGTCGAGGCCGAGCCCGTTCAGGATCTCGACCACCGCCGCGGGCTCGGCGATCGAGCGGCCGTGCGCGAAGCAGGATTCGAACACCGCCTTCGAGAACGGCACCAGCCAATCCTGGTCCTGCCCGAGGATGGCGGCGCGGGTTGCGCTGAGGCTGTTCTGCGGGAACGGATCGGGGCGCCGCACCGGCGGCAGGCCGCTGCGGGCGGCCTCGCGCTCCATGTCGCGCCACATGTTGCGGCCCTTGGCCGGGTAGAGGTTGAAGGGCGAGCTCGTCCAGCCCTGCGAGGCGAAGATGGGCCCGAGCAGGAACGGGCGCCAGCGCACCGCCACGCCGGCCGTCGCGGCCAGACCCTCGATCCGGGCGGCGGCGAGGTAGGAATAGGTCGAAGCGAACTCGTACCAGAACTCGAGGGTCGGCTGGCGCGCCATGGTGATCGCTTCTCCGGGTCTTAGGTGTCGGCACGCAAATCTCACACCCGTCGATGTCGGGAGCGAGGCAGGTTGGCGCGCGCGACGGGGCATCGGCGACGCCCCGCGCGCTTGAGCGAACGTCCGGCCCGGCATGCCGGTTGCAGGCCGTTCCGGTTGCAGGGCGCCGGACGGCGCGATAAGCCGCCGCAACCCCCTCGCCCAACGTCCGCGAACACCCGAAGGTCCGCATGTCCGAGCCCGACAAGAAGCCCGTGAACAAGGTCGTGCTCGCCTATTCCGGCGGCCTCGACACCTCGATCATCCTCAAGTGGCTGCAGACGACCTACGGCTGCGAGGTGATCACCTTCACCGCCGACCTCGGCCAGGGCGAGGAACTGGAGCCGGCCCGCCGCAAGGCGGAGCTGCTCGGCATCAAGCCCGAGAACATCTTCATCGAGGACCTGCGCGAGGAATTCGTGCGGGACTACGTGTTTCCGATGTTTCGCGCCAACGCGGTCTACGAGGGCGTCTACCTGCTCGGCACCTCGATCGCCCGGCCGCTCATCGCCAAGAAGCAGATCGAGATCGCCGAGCGGCTGGGCGCCGACGCGGTCTGCCACGGCGCCACCGGAAAGGGCAACGACCAGGTCCGGTTCGAGCTCGGCTACTACGCCCTCAAGCCCGACGTGACGGTCATCGCGCCCTGGCGCGAATGGGACCTGAAGAGCCGCGAGCAGCTGATCGCCTTCGCCGAGCAGCACCAGATCCCGATCGCCAAGGACAAGCGCGGCGAGAGCCCGTTCTCGGTGGACGCCAACCTCCTGCACGCCTCCTCCGAGGGCAAGGTGCTCGAGGACCCGGCCGACGAGGTGCCGGATTACGTCTTCTCGCGCACGATCTCGCCCGAGGAGGCGCCGGACACGCCCACGATCGTCACCATCGGCTTCGAGAAGGGCGACGCGGTCTCGATCGACGGCGAAAAGCTGTCTCCGGCCTCGCTGCTCGCCAAGCTCAACCAGCTCGGCCACGACAACGGCATCGGCCGGCTCGACCTCGTGGAGAACCGCTTCGTCGGCATGAAGAGCCGCGGCATGTACGAGACGCCCGGCGGCACCATCCTGCTGCCGGCCCACCGCGCCATCGAGTCGATCACGCTGGACCGCGGCGCGGCGCACCTCAAGGACCAGATCATGCCGCAATACGCGGAACTGATCTACAACGGCTTCTGGTTCTCGCCCGAGCGCGAGATGCTGCAGGCGCTGATCGACAAGAGCCAGGAACTGGTCACCGGTGAGGTGCGGCTCAAGCTCTACAAGGGCGGCGTCCACGTCATCGGCCGCACGAGCCCGCACTCGCTCTACGACCAGGACCTCGTCACCTTCGAGGAAGGCGCCGTCGCCTACGACCACCGCGATGCGGCGGGCTTCATCAAGCTCAACGCGCTGCGGCTGCGGACGCTGGCGCAGCGGAAGAAGCGGGACGCCTGAGAAGCGCTTTCTCTCCCTCCCCGCAGAGGGGGGAGGGAGAAGCGCCGGCGACCGCAGCCTTCAGTCGTAATCCCCCGGCGCGATGTCGGCGTAGCGCAGGAAGATCTGCAACGCCGGTTGCATCTCGTGGTGCAAGGCTGCGTCCGGCACCGGCGTCGCGCCGTAGGGCGCCTGGGCGTCGACGCAGGGCACGTCGAGGGCGTCGTCCCAGCGAACCGCCAGGTGCGGAATCAACGCGAGATGCGCCTCGGTGACGTCGAATGTGATGTGTTCGGGCGTGGCGCCGTCGGCGTCGCGGAACACGTCGCCGGCCCGGCCCGGATCGAGCTTGGCCAGGGGGTTGTGGTACTGGTAGCGGCCGGGCTTGAGCACCGCGTGCCGGACGAAGGCGGCGAACGCCGCGCCCACTGCCCGGTGCTCTTCGTCGGCACCCTCGTCGTCGCCGGTGACGTTGGCGATGTCGTCGTCCCGCGAGGTCGAGCCGTAGGGGGCGTCCGGGTGGATCATCGGCGCGCCGGCCCCGTCCGGGTTCCAGCCGACGACGAGGCGGCGGATCAGGGCGATCCGCTCCAGGGTGATCTCTGTGGTGCCGGCCATGACGTCCGTTCTCGCTTGGATCACGCTCCCTAACCGCATCCGGGCGGCCTGCGAACCCGGGCCCTGCGCAAAAGCCTATCCCTTGAGGCACCCCATCAGGCCCTCGACCTGCCCCATCCGGCCCTGGATGCGGCCGGCCAGGGACCGCACCCCGCGGGAGGGCTTGCCGGCGCTGCGCAGGATCGGGTTCGGCAGGGTCGCGGCCAGCAGGGCGGCCTCCCCGCGGCTGAGGTCGCGGGCGTTCTTGCCGAACCAGTGCCGGGCGGCGGCCTGGGCGCCGTAGATCCCCTCGCCCCATTCTGCGACGTTGAGATAGATCTCCATCATCCGCCGCTTGCCCCAGAGCGTATCCATCAGGAAGGCGAGCGGAATCTCGAGCGCCTTGCGGACGTAGGAGCGGCCGGGCCAGAGGAAGACGTTCTTCACGGTCTGCATCGCGATGGTCGAGGCGCCGCGGCTCGGCCCGTCCTCGTCGTCGACCACGTCGCGCAGCGCGTCGACGTCGACGCCGTGGTCGAGGCAGAAGCGCTGGTCCTCGGAGGCGAGGACCGCCTGGACCAGGGCCGGCGCGATGGCGGAGAGCGGCACCGCCTCGCGGGCCACCGGCTGGAGCGTCAACCATCGCCCGAGCATCAGGGTTGAGGGCGGCGTCACCGCGCTATAGAGCAGCGCCAGCGCGAGCATGAGGACGAGCCCGACGGCCGGGACGAGCAGGATGCGCCCGACGAGCTTCCGGACCCGCCGTGACGGAGCCGGCGGCTGCGGGCGTCCCAGCGACCTCAGGTCCCGCGCCTCGGTACTCTGCGCGTCGCGACCCGGCGCCGCTTTGCTATCGTCCGCCCGCACAGTGTCGCGTCCCACTCCCGCCAAGGCCCGTTCCCGATGACCTCAACGCAGGCTCACCCCGCTCCGGTCAAGTCGCAAGGTACCGAGCATGCCGCCGACGACGGGTTTTCCCACAAGCTCGCCCGCGTGGCCGACACGGTCGAGACCTTCCTGGTCGAGCGCCTCGGCCCCGAGGTCGGCCCCGGCGAGATCGCGCGCCCGCCGCGCCTGATGGAGGCGATGCGCCACGCGGTGCTCGGCGGCGGCAAGCGCCTGCGCCCCTTCCTCGCGGTCGA
>NZ_VRUX01001019.1:0-926 GCF_008039885.1 Methylobacterium sp. WL103 | reverse complement strand
GGCCAGGCCGGCGCGGTCGCGGCCGCCCTCGTGACCGGCAAGCGCGGGCTGATCGCGCCGGCGACCAACGACACCTTGCGGGCGGCCGGAATTTATCACGTCGTTTCTATCTCTGGACTCCACATGGTGCTGGCCGCCGGCGTCGTGTTCTGGCTCGTGCGGGCCGGGCTCGCGCTGGTGCCGTTCCTCGCGCTGGCCTGGCCGATCAAGAAGATCGCCGCGGCGCTGGCGATGGTCGGCGTCACCGCCTACTGCGTCTTCTCCGGTTGGGACATCGCCGCCGAGCGCTCCCTCGTCATGACCCTGATCATGCTCGGCGCGATCCTGGTCGACCGCCCGGCGTTGAGCATGCGCAACCTCGCCCTCGCCGCGCTCATCGCGCTGGCGCACGAGCCGGAGGGGCTGCTCGGCCCGAGCTTCCAGATGTCGTTTGGGGCGGTGGCCGGCCTCATCGCCTGCGCCCGGCTGATCGACGGGCGCCTGTTCCGCCGCGATGGCGCCGGGCGGATCGGCCGGCTGATCGCCCTGGGGCTGACGACGGTCGTCGGCACGCTCGGCACGACGCTGGTGGCCCAGGTCGCCACCGCACCCTTCGCGACCTACCACTTCCAGACGGTGCAGCCTTTCGGGCTGATCGGTAACGCGCTCACGCTGCCGCTGGTCTCGCTCGCGGTGATGCCGGCGGCGGTGCTCGGCATCGTCGCCTACCCGTTCGCCCTCGATCAGCCGGTCTGGTGGCTGATGGGCCTGGCAGTGCGGGGGATGCTGACGATCTCCGAATGGATCGAAGGGCTCGGGCGCGCCAACGTGGTGGTGCCGGCCTTCGGCACCGGGGCGCTCGGGTGCCTTGCCGCGGCGCTTCTGCTCGCGACGCTGCCGGTCTCGCGCCTGCGCTGGCTCGCCCTGCCGCCGGCGCTGCTGGGGCT
>NZ_VRUX01001018.1:0-929 GCF_008039885.1 Methylobacterium sp. WL103 | reverse complement strand
GCGCCGCGTCCGCTGGCCGGGTCCGCCCGGCGCTGAACCCATCCGGGTCGAACGGCCCGCGTTCGGTTGCCCGCGGGGTGCCGCCGGCGATACCGTGGGCGCATGACCCGCACCCGATTCCAGACCTTCGACGACCCGAGCCACCGCAAGGGGCCTGAGCGCGTCGCGGCCCTCCGCGCCGCCTTGCGCGAGGCTGGAATCGACGGCTTCGTCGTGCCCCGCGCCGACGAGCACCAATCCGAATACGTCCCGGCCAACGCCGAGCGGCTCGCCTGGCTCACCGGCTTCACCGGCTCGGCCGGCACCGCCGTGATCCTGGCCGAGGCCGCAGCACTCATGGTCGACGGGCGCTACACCATCCAGGCGCCGGAACAGGTCGACCCGGGCGTCGTCACGGTCGTTCCCCTCGCCGAGAGCACCGCCGAGGCCTGGATCGGCCGGACCCTGCGGCGCGGCGCAGTGCTCGGCTACGACCCGTGGCTGCACACCCCCGACGGGGTCGCCCGCCTCGAGCGCGCGGCCGCCAAGGCCGGCGCCTCGGTGAAGGCGCTATCGGAGAACCCGGTGGACGCGGTCTGGGCCGGCCGCCCGAAGCCGCCGGCGGGCCGCGTGATCGCGCATCCGCTCGACTTCGCCGGCGAAACCGCGAGCGACAAGATCGCGCGCATCCGCGTGGAGCTGGAGGCCGGCCAGTGCGACGCGCTGGTGATCTCCGATCCCCACAACCTCGCCTGGGCGTTCAACCTGCGCGGCGGCGACGTCGGGCACACGCCGCTGGCGCTGGGCTACGCCATCCTGCCACGCGAGGGGCGGCCGCGGCTGTTCTTGGTGTCGCACGACGTGACGGAGGAGGCGCGGGCGGCGCTCGCCCCGGTCGCCGACATCGCCTCGCGGGACGACTTCGAGCCGGCGCTCGGCGAGCTCGCCGG
>NZ_VRUX01001017.1:0-933 GCF_008039885.1 Methylobacterium sp. WL103 | reverse complement strand
GGATGATCCGACACGGGGCGCCGGCCGCGCGCGCCGGCGCCCCGTGTCGGATCATCCGGCTCGACCGGGCTTTGATTTAGGTCACCGCGAGGACCGAATGGACTTCCACATCGACCACGTCCACCTGCGCAGCCGCGACGCGGCGGCCGCGGCCGCCTTCTACGTCGACACGCTCGCTGCGCGGGAGATCCGCCGCGAGGGCACGCCGCTCAGTCGGGTCGTGCTCGACCTCGGCGGCCTGAGGGTGTTCATCGAGCAGGCGCCGGCCGACCTCGCGCCGCCCGCGACAGCACCGCATCTCGGCATCGAACATATCGGGCTCGGCGTCGCCGACATCGACGCGACGATGGCCGACCTGCGGGCGCGCGGCGTGACGGTGCTCGTCGAGACGACGGTGATGCGGCCGGGCCTGCGGGTCGCCTTCATCGACGGGCCGGACGGCGTCCGCATCGAGATCCTGGAACGCCGCGACGTCTGATACCAGACCTCGATGAGCCCGACTCATCGAGGTCTGGCCCCCGCGACTGCGGGGCGGCGGCAATCCGCCGGACCTCATGGGTCCTGACCCATGAGACTTAGTATGAACGCCGCCTACGGCCGCCCGGTCTGCTTCAGCCGCTCCATCACGGCGTCCGGTGTGGCGTAGGCTTCCTGGCGCACGGCGCTCCAGTAGCGCAGGTCGTCGAGCAGGATCGGCACGCCGGTGGTGGCGCAACGCACGAAGGCGCCGGGCTTCACCACGCGCATCGTGCCGTCGCCGTAGGCGACCACCGCCTCGCCCCCCGCTCCGCGCTCGTACCGGCCCAGCATCGTCGTCCTCGGGTGATGAATTCCTGGCGACGGTTCTAGAACGTGCCCCCGGCAAGGGAAAGCCGGCGCCGCACCCGCATGCGCCGCCCCGCGCCCCCCTCGACAGCTCACGCCGGGCGATGC
>NZ_VRUX01001016.1:0-935 GCF_008039885.1 Methylobacterium sp. WL103 | reverse complement strand
ACCGGGACCGGCCAGGCCAACTCCGTCGCCAACGGGCAGATCGCGACCTCGCCGGCCGACGTGCGGGCGCAGTCCGAGAACAAGCCGACCGCCGCCGTCGAGGCCGCGAAGGGCGGCGAGCCGTCGACCCAGGCAAGCCTCTCGGCCGAGGACAAGGTCTCCCAGGCCAAGACGGCGCTGCAGCGCGCCACCGACCTCAACGCCAAGGGCGACCCGTCCTGCCGCGACGCGGTCCAGCAGGCCCGCTCGCTGATGCCGCAGCAAGGTCGCTGAGCCACGCCAAAAACCGTCGCAGGGCGTGTCCTCGACGCAGGACACGCCCTGCATCTTGCCGCTCGGGCGCCCGGCCGTTCGACGGCTCCGTCACGTCAGCCTGAGCGGACGCGAACGCCGCGGCGCTAAAACATCGCCGGTCAGGCCTCGACCTCCGCCTTCGGAAAGCCGAGGCCGCGGACGAAGCCGTTCCAGTCGGCGTTCCGCAACGCGCCGCCGGTCGCCTGGGCGTGACCGTTGCCGTAGCGTCCGTCGGCGTTGGCCGGGCGGTGCTCGGCCAGGAAGGCGATGAGGTCGCGCCCGCTCGCCGAGCGCGCGGCGAAGTGGACCCAGCCGGGCCGATAGCCGACGTTGGCAGCGATCACGACCTTGTCCTTCAACCGGCCGCGCCATTGCTGCGCGATCAGCGGATGGATCTGGCAGGGCGAGTCCAGCACGATCAGCGGGAACGGCCTCGATCCGGAGCGGACCACCGCCCTCCTCGCCTGGTGGGCCGCCGGCGCCCTGGGCGACCAGGCCGACCTCCTGTGGCTGGCCGCGGTCGGCCTGATCGGCGACATGGCCGAAGGGCTGGATTTTCCGGAGATGGCGGAGGCCCAGGCGCGCTGGGGCAAGACCGCCCTTCGCGACGCCACGGCGCTCGTCAACGCCCCGCGCCGCAC
>NZ_VRUX01001015.1:0-937 GCF_008039885.1 Methylobacterium sp. WL103 | reverse complement strand
CCGCCGCCCACGGCCCTTGCCGAGCCGTCGCGGTTCGCCCTCTGCCGCCATCCCCTGCAGCCGGCACGTTTCACGTGAAACCTCTTCTCAGCCTCGACGCCGTCTCGAAGCGGTTCGGCACCAGCCCCTCGCTCGCCGCGCGCTTGGCCGGCCTCCTCGGGGAGCGCCGGCCGCCGAGCGCGGTGCAGGCGGTGACCGACGTGGACCTGTCGATCGAGGCCGGCGAGGTCGTCGGCCTCGTCGGCGAATCCGGCTGCGGGAAGTCGACCCTGGCCCGGCTCGCCGCCGGCCTTCACGCCCCGAGCCGCGGGCGGGTGCTGCAGGACGGGCGCGACCGGGCCGGGATGAGCGCCGCGGAACGCCGCACGGCGGCGCTCGCCGTGCAGATGATCTTCCAGGACGCCACCGCCGCCCTCAACCCGCGCCTGCGGGTGCTCGACATCGTCGGCGAGGCGCCGGTCACCCACGGCCTCGTCCCGGCACGCGACCGGCGCGCCTACGTCGCCGAGCAGCTGGCCCGCGTCAGCCTCGGGCCGGACGCGATGGCGCGCTACCCGCACCAGTTCTCCGGTGGTCAGCGCGCTCGCATCGGCATCGCGCGGGCCTTGGCCGTGAAGCCGCGGATGCTGGTCTGCGACGAGTCGGTGGCGGCGCTGGACGTCTCGATCCAGGCGCAGGTGCTGAACCTGTTCCTGGAGCTCCGCCGCGACCTCGGCCTGACCTACCTGTTCGTCAGCCACGACCTCGGGGTGGTCGAGCACATCGCCTCGCGGGTGGCGGTGATGTATCTCGGCCGCCTCGTCGAGGTGGCGCCGGCCGAGACCCTGTTCGCGCAGCCGGCGCACCCCTACACGATCAGCCTGCTCGCCCAGACGCCGAAGCTGGTGCCGGGCAAGCGCCGGTTCCAGGCGCTGCCGGGCGAGCCGCCCTCCCCGCT
>NZ_VRUX01001014.1:0-943 GCF_008039885.1 Methylobacterium sp. WL103 | reverse complement strand
TCTGTCCGGGATCATTGTGCGGTTTGGCAGAGCTTACGGATCATGAGGCGGACGGAGGCCCAGTGGAGGAAAGCGAGGGCCTTTCGGCTTTGGCATTCCCAGTCCTTGGCGAGGCGGCGGCAGCGGTTCAGCCAGGCGAAGGTCCGCTCGACGATCCAGCGTTTTGGCAGCACGGTGAAGCCCTTCGCCGTGACGGCGTCGGGCTGATCGGATCGCTTGACGATCTCGACATCGACCCGTCGGCAGGCGCGACGTAGTCCGGCCCGGAAGCGCGGTCCCTGATAGCCGCCGTCGGCGTAGAGCTTGAGCAGGAACGGATAGAGGCCGAACAGGGTGGTCATCACCCACACCCCGCCGTCGCGGTCCTGCACGCCGGCCGAATGCACCAGGGCGTGCATCAGCAGACCCTGGGTGTCGACGAGGATGTGGCGCTTCTTCCCTTTGATCTTCTTGCCCGCGTCGAAGCCGGGCGGATCAATCGACGCCCCCCTTTTTCCGCGCCCTTGACGCTCTGGCTGTCGAGGATCGCCGCCGTCGGACTCGCCTCGCATCCCGCCTGCTCCCGGCACCGCACGAACAGCGCGTGATGGATGCGCATCAGCGTGCCATCGTAGTCCCATAGGTCGAAGTAGCCGTAGACCGTGCTGCGGGCCGGCATATCCGTGGGAAGGGCTCGCCACTGACAGCCTGTGCTCAACACGTACATCAGGGCGTCCACCACGGCCCGGGTCTCGACCGTACGCTTGTTCCCGCCCCGCTTGGCCGGCGGGATCAGCGGCGCAATCACGCCCCATTCCGCGTCCGTCAGGTCGCTCGCGTAGCGCAACGCGCTCCGGTCGTAGCGAACACGGTTCTCGGTCGTCCACATCAGCAAAGGCCTTTCTCAGCCCTCGCTTGAATCACAACCTGCTCAGATTGCACAGCTTGTTGCCGAACAGACACT
>NZ_VRUX01001013.1:0-945 GCF_008039885.1 Methylobacterium sp. WL103 | reverse complement strand
CTCGACGGCTTCGGGGCGCTCGGCACCCCGCCGGCCTCCGCCACCGCCGTGCCGGCCGACTACGCCGACCGCGCCTCGGCAGAGCATCCGCCGGGCTTCTACGGCCCCGCCGACGGCGGCACCGCCGTGAACGCCCTCCGGCCCGACGACCGCCTCAAGGCGCTCGACCTCGCCGCGCTCTCGGGCGCCCGCACCGGCACGCTCGCCGGGGCCGAGACCCTCGACCTGCGCCCGAGCCTGTTCACCCTGGCGCTTCTGCTGCTGGTCCTCGACACGCTGGCGGGCCTCTGGCTCGGCGGCTTCCTCAACCGCGGCTCAGGGAGCCTCGTCGGCCGCCTCCGTGGCCGCCCGGCGATGCTCGCGATGGCGGGCCTGCTCCTTCTCGGAGCTTTTGGCGGGCCGCCGGCGCGGGCCGAGGAGCCGCCGGCCAACCGCCCGAACGGCATCGAGTCGGCGCTGGTCACGCGCCTCGCCTACGTCGTCACCGGCGACGCGGCGATCGACGAGGCGAGCCGGGCCGGCCTGACCGGTCTGACCCAGATGCTCGCCGCCCGCACCGCCCTGGAGCCGGGAGAGCCCGCCGGCCTCGACCCGGCCAAGGACGAGCTGGCGTTCTATCCGCTGATCTACTGGCCGATCGCGCCGGGCCGGCCGCAGCCCTCGGAGGCGACGATCCGCCGGGTCGACGCGTTCATGCGCAACGGCGGCACCGTCCTGTTCGACACCCGCGACGCGCTCACGGCCCGGGCCGGCGGCCCGCCGACCCCGGAGGCGGCGTACCTGCGCAAGATGCTGGCGACGCTCGAGATCCCGGAGCTGGAGCCGGTGCCCTCCGACCACGTGCTGACCAAGGCGTTCTACCTCGTCGACACCTTTCCCGGGCGCTACGCCACCGGCCAGACCTGGGTGGAGGCGCTGCCGCCGGCCGCCGAGGGCACCGAGCGC
>NZ_VRUX01001012.1:0-949 GCF_008039885.1 Methylobacterium sp. WL103 | reverse complement strand
CCCCCTGCCCGTGCGTCGCGCCGGCTGCCTGCCGCGCCGCGTGCCGGTGCCGACCAACGCTCCCGACGACCCGAGCTACGTCGGATCGACCTACGGCCTGTCGAAGCCGAGCTATTACGGCTTCACGCCGCCGCTGGGCGTCGACGATCCGTTCGGCCGGCCGCTGCTGCCGTATTGCCGGTGACGGCGATCGCAGACCTCGTCCGCTAGGGTTCTCGGTGAGTCGACGGATCTCGACAAATCGACGGGCGATGCTGGCATGCCGGGGAGAGGCAGCTTAAGGCAGCGTCCGCCGACCTCGCCGGAGCCGCCCATGCCCTCTCGATCCACCGCCGACACGCGGGCCATCTCCGATCCCGCCGCCCTGCGGGAAACGGTGGCGGCATGGCGCGCGAAAGGGGAGCGCGTCGTGCTGGTGCCCACCATGGGGGCGCTACATCGCGGCCATCTCGCGCTGGTCGCCCATGCGCGGACGTTGGGCGCGCGGGTGGTGGCGAGCGTCTTCGTCAACCCGACCCAGTTCGGCCCGACCGAGGATTTCGCCCGCTATCCGCGCGACGCCGCGAGCGACCTCGCGATGCTCGGCGAGGCAGGAGCGGACCTGGCCTGGATGCCGGAGGCCGGCACGATGTACCCGCCCGGCTTCGCCACGCAGATCACGGTCGGCGGCCTCACCGAGGGCCTGTGCGGCGCGTTCCGGCCCGGCCACTTCTCCGGCGTCGCCACGGTGGTGACGAAGCTCCTCAACCAGGTCCGGCCGGACGCCGCCCTGTTCGGCGAGAAGGATTTCCAGCAGTTGCAGGTGATCCGCCGCGCGGTGGCCGACCTCGACATGGGCGTCGCGATCCACGGCATGCCGACGGTCCGCGAGGCGGACGGCCTCGCCCTGTCCTCGCGCAACCGCTACCTCGCGCCCGCCGAGCGGGCGGCCGCGCCGACGCTCCACGCG
>NZ_VRUX01001011.1:0-953 GCF_008039885.1 Methylobacterium sp. WL103 | reverse complement strand
GTGCGGGCCTGGCGCCGCCGCGACCGGCGGCCGGGCTCGGGCGTCGCGTCGAACCAGATCACCAGGGCGAGCGCCGCAAGCGCAGGCGCGCCGAGCGCCAGGAACGCGCCGGCCCAGCCGAACAGGCCGAAAGCGAGGCCGCCGTACCAGGCCGAGAGCGCGCCGCCGACGCCCTGCACCGCGTTGACGGTGCCGAGCGCCGTCTGCGTCCGGCCCGAGCCCCAGGTCAGGTCGGCGACCACCACCGGCACCGCCACGCCGACGATGCCCGACGCCACCCCGTCGAGGATCTCGGCCAGGATCAGCCAGGTCGGGTCGTCGACGAAGGCCGAGAGCGCGGCGCGCACCGGCAGCACCGCGAAGGCCGCGAGCAGGAGCTTGCGCCGGCCGCGCCGGTCGGCGAGCGAGCCCGCGAACAACGCCACCGGCACCATCGTGAGCTGGGCCACCATGACGTAGATCGCCGTCCAGTGCGTCGCGCTGACGGCGGTGGCGACGAGCTTCTGGCCGAGCAGCGAGAGCATGCCGCCGCTGCCGAGGTTGAACAGCGTCAGCGCGCAGGCGAGCACCAGGAGCCGGCGGTCGCCGAGGACGGTGCGGATACCGGCCCGCTGCGGCGCGTCCTCCTCCTTCTTCCCATCCTTGGCCCCATCCTTCGCCTCGTCCTCCTTCCAGCCGACCGCCCGGCGCTGGCTCCAGGCGGAGGCCGGCGTCGCCAGCGCGGCGGCGATCGCCAGCACCGCCATCAGGCCGAGCACCCAGAAGGCGATGGCCGGCCCGAACCGCGCGGTGCCGAGCGTGATCGCGCCGGCGGCGATCAGGATGCCGACGTGGTTGAAGGCCTGGTTGCGACCCTGCTGGCTCGGGAACCGGTCCTTGCCGACGATCCCGAGGGTCAGCGCCGTCACCGCCGGCAGCAGCAGGGTGCCGCCGGCCGCCGCCAGCAGCTGCGC
>NZ_VRUX01001010.1:0-954 GCF_008039885.1 Methylobacterium sp. WL103 | reverse complement strand
ACGCGGGGCTGGCGCGGCTGGCCCAGGGCGGCATCGACGTCGTCGCCCTCGACCACCACATGCCGGGGCAGACCGGCCTCGACGTGCTCCCGGCGATCCGCGCGCTGCCCGATGCGCCGCCGGTGGTCTACGTCACCGGCTCCGAGGACAGCCGGGTCGCCGTCGCCGCGCTGAAGGCCGGGGCGGTCGACTACGTCTGGAAGGACGTGCAGGGGCAGTTCCGCGAACTGCTCGGCGGCGCCATCGACACCGCGCTGCGCCAGGAGGCGCTGCGCCGGGACAAGGAGCGCGCCGAGGCGGAGGTGCGCGCGGCGCGCGACCACGCCGTGATGCTGCTGCGCGAGGTCAACCACCGGGTCGCCAACTCGCTCGCCCTGGTGGCGGCGCTGACGCACATGCAGACCAGCGCCGTCTCGGACCCGGCCGCCAAGGCGGCGCTCGAGGAGATGCAGGCGCGGATCTCGGCCATCGCCGGCATCCACCGCCGGCTCTACACCTCCGACGACGTCGAGGCGGTCGAGCTCGACGCCTACCTCGCCAGCCTCGTCGAGGAGCTGCAGGCGGCGATGCGGGCCTCGGGGCGCGACCACGCCATCCGGCTGAGCGCCGACCCGGTGCGGCTCGCCACCGACAAGGCGGTCTCCGTCGGCGTGGTCGTGACCGAGCTCGTCACCAACGCCTACAAGTACGCCTACCCCGTGGACGCGGCCGGCGAGATCCGGGTCGAGCTCCGGCGCCGCGCCGAGGACACCCTCGAGCTCGCCGTCGAGGACGACGGGATCGGCTGGACCGGCGAAGGCCGGCCGCGCGGCACCGGCCTCGGCTCGCGCATCGTCCGGGCGATGGCGACGAACCTGCGCTCGGGCCTGTGCTACGTCCCCGACCGCGTCGGCACGCGGGCCGTGCTGTCGTTCCGGGCCTGACGGGCCCTCGCGGGTCTCGGCGCGCCGGCCC
>NZ_VRUX01000100.1:0-10922 GCF_008039885.1 Methylobacterium sp. WL103 | reverse complement strand
GCGTTGGCGCGCGCGCTCGTCAGCGGCCCCGGCCTGCTGGCCCTCGACGAGCCGCTGGGCGCCCTCGATGCGCTCACCCGCATCGGCATGCAGGATCTGATCGAGCGGATCTGGCGTGCGGACGGGTTCACCGCGCTCCTCGTCACCCACGACGTCGGCGAGGCGGTGGCGATGGCCGACCGCATCCTCGTGGTGGATTCCGGCCGCATCGCCCTCGACCTGCGGGTCGATGTGCCCCGGCCGCGCCGCCGCGGCGACCCCGACCTCGCGCGCCTCGAAGGCCGCATCCTCGAACACCTGCTCGGCGCGCCCCAGGCCGCCTGAGCCGACACGGAGATCTTTCGATGACCGCCTCGACCGACAGCACGATTCAGGACGGGAAGACGGACGTCCTCTGGTTCCTGCCGACGCATGGCGACGGCCGCTACCTCGGCGCGTCCGAGGGCGCCCGCGACGTGTCGCTCTCCTACCTTCGCCAGATCGCGCAGGGCGCAGACGCGCTCGGCTATTACGGCGTGCTGCTGCCGACCGGCCGCTCCTGCGAGGACAGCTGGGTCGTCGCCTCCGCGCTCGCCCCGCTGACGCAGCGCCTGCGCTTCCTCGTCGCCGTGCGCCCGGGCCTGATGGAGCCCTCGGCCGCCGCCCGCATGGCCTCGACCCTGGACCGGATCTCCGGCGGGCGCCTGCTGATCAACGTCGTCACCGGCGGCGACCCGGTGGAGCTGCGCGGCGACGGCGTGTTCCTCGATCACGATGCGCGCTACGCGGTGACCGACGAGTTCCTGCACATCTGGCGCGGGCTGATGGCCGGCGAGACGGTGACGTTCGAAGGCAAGCACCTGTCGGCCGAGAACGGCCGGCTGATCTTCCCGCCGGTGCAGAAACCCTACCCGCCGCTCTACTTCGGCGGTTCGTCGCCGGCCGGCATCGACGTCGCGGCCGAGCATTGCGACGTGTACCTGACCTGGGGCGAGCCCCCGGCGGGCGTCGCCGAGAAGATCGCCACCGCACGCGCCGCCGCCGAAAAGCGCGGCAAGTCCTTCTCCTACGGCATCCGCCTGCACGTGATCGTGCGGGAGACCGAGGGCGCCGCCTGGGAGGCGGCCGACAGCCTGATCTCGAAGCTCGACGACGCCACCATCGCCAAGGCGCAGGCGACGCTGAAGCGCCAGGATTCCATCGGGCAGAGCCGGATGATGGCGCTGCACGGCGGCAGCCGCGACAAGCTGCAGGTCTCGCCGAACCTCTGGGCCGGCGTCGGCTTGGTGCGCGGCGGCGCCGGCACGGCGCTCGTCGGTTCCGCCGACCAGGTCGCCGACCGGATGAAGGAGTACATCGACCTCGGGATCGACCGCTTCATCCTGTCGGGCTACCCGCATCTTGAGGAGGCCTACCGCTTCGCCGAGCTGGTCTTCCCGAAGCTGCCGCTCCGCGCCACCACCGGCATCGGACCGACCAACGCCCGCAACGACGGCCCGTTCGGCGAGGTGATGGCCAACGACATCGTGCCGACGCGCCAAGTCTCTGCGCACTGAAAGCTAGCCTCGGACGTGCCACCCGCGCGGCGCATCCGGTCTTCTCAAGCCTCCCGCGCCATGCTATCCGGCGCGGATCGCGGGTGTAGCTCAATGGTAGAGCAGCAGCCTTCCAAGCTGAATACCCGGGTTCGATTCCCGGTACCCGCTCCATACCTCCCAAATCCCATGAATCGGTCGCAGTCGCGGCGTCGCCTCTATCGTGCGACCGCCGCGAAGTGCTCGATCAATCGCGGGCCGTCCCAGATCTCGATCGCGCGACCTTCGGCCAGGGCGAGGGCATGCGCGATGGCCTCGTCGTCGCCGTAGGCCGGGAGTGCGTGCAGGCTCTTCGCGCCGTCGGCGCCGGTGACGACGGCATGGTAGCGCGGCCCTTGCGCCGGCACCTTTCGGGCGCGGGCGGTGTCGGCGCCCGGCGGCAAAACTTCGTCGCGGATGGGCTCGGCGTCGTTCGCGACCGCATCCCGCTTCTCGGCCATCCGGTGAGGTCTCATCCAGGCGGGGTGGAGGAGACGTCCTGGCCATCCGCGCATCGCCCAGCGATCCACGGCGTCGACTCGAAGAGACTTCGGCGAAGAGGCAGGACGCGCCGGACCGTCACGTGCCCGATGGATGATCCGCGCAAGTTGTAGGTTAGGTGCGCGGTCGCAGCACAGCACCAACATATGTTAGGTGAGCGGTACCGGGCGTGTGGCGTCACCCTGCGACCGAAACGCCGCCTTCGGCTCGATCAACGTCCGCTGAGAGCCGTCACCCGCATCGTCGCCTGCGGGGATACGCCCAATGCTCGATGACCCATTCAGGGGGCCGGGATCGCCCGTCGCCTCACGCTTGGAGGCGACGGGCGTTCGTTGAGGTCAGGCGGCGGCGATGGTCGCCTTGACGATCTTGTCGGGGGAGCGCGGCGGCTCGCCCTTGTTGATCGTGTCGACCACGTCCATGCCTTCGGTCACCTTGCCCCAGACGGTGTACTGCTTGTCCAGGAAGCGTGCGTCGTCGAAGCAGATGAAGAACTGCGAGTTCGCCGAGTGCGGGAAGTTGGTGCGGGCCATCGAGCAGGTGCCGCGGGTGTGCGGCTCGGCGTTGAACTCGGCGTTCAGGTCGGGCAGGTCGGAGCCGCCCGAGCCGGTGCCGGTCGGGTCGCCGGTCTGGGCCATGAAGCCGTCGATGACGCGGTGGAACGGGACGCCGTCATAGAAGCCCTGGCCGGCCAGAGTCTTGATGCGCTCGACGTGGTTCGGTGCGAGGTCGGAGCGCAGCGCGACGACGACGCGGCCCTTGGTGGTCTCGAGGACGAGGTTTTCGGTGTCGGCCATGTCGGTCTCCGGGTTGGTCGGGGAAGGGGCGCTGCGCCGGTCGGCGGCGCGGCGGGGTGTTCGGGTGCCGTCATCCGGGTCGGTTCGCGACGACCTTCCGGTAGACGAAACGTAGGGCGACGGGTCGCCCGGCGATCGCTCGGCCGAGGCCGGGCGTGATGCGCGCCGGCAGGCAACGGCTCAGGCCGTCGAGGGTCGCATGCACCAGGGTCGGGCGCGTCTTGGGCCCGACGCCCCTCGCATACGTGATCCGCGGCGGCCCGATCAAGCTCCCGTCCCGCCGGAGCGACAGGCGGGCGGTGATCTCGATGTCGGGCGCGTCCTCGAGCGAGGCCGGAGGGCGCCAGCACGCTGCGAGCGCCGGATAGAGCTCGGCCAGCGTGTTCGCGCGGGGGACGGGGCGTGTCTCAAGCGGCACCACGATCGTCGCCCGCAGGGTCTGCGGGAGGCTCAGCGGGTAGCCGGGCCCCTCGCCGTCGAGGGCATAGCCGTAGAACGGCTGGCCGTCCCACGCACCCGCCGAAGCGGGCGCGAGGGCGGCCAGCAGCGCCGCCGCCGCGCGCCGCCCTCGCATCGCGGCTTACTTCGCCTTCTCGGCCAGCTGCATCTTGACGATCTTGTCCGGGTTCTGGACCGCGCCGCCGGCCGCGCCGGGGGCGGCCCTCTTGATCTTGTCGACGACGTCCATGCCGTCGGAGACGAGGCCGACCACGGTGTACTGCCCGTTCAGGAACGACGCATCGCCGAGGCAGATGAAGAACTGCGAGTTGGCCGAGTTCGGGTCCGACGAGCGGGCCATGCCGACGGTGCCGCGGCGGAACTGCGCCGAAGAGAACTCGGCCGGGATGTCGGGCAGGCTCGATCCGCCGGTGCCGTTGCCCTTCGGGTCGCCGGTCTGCGCCATGAAGCCGTCCATGACCCGGTGGAACTTAAGGCCGTTGTAGAAGCCCTGAGCGATCAGCGTCTTGAGCTGCTTGACGTGCTTGGGCGCGATGTCGGGGCGCAGCTCGATGGTGACGCGGCCGTCCTTCGTGTCGAGGAAGACGGTGTTGGCGTCGGCGGCGCGGGCGGCCGAGCTGCCCACGGCGAGGGAGATCGCGAGCGCGAAAAATGCGGTGCGGCGGTTCATGGGGAATCGTCTCCTTGGAAGGGGTGGTGGCCTAGCTTCGGCTTGCGAAGCGGGCCGCGAGACGTTCGGCCACCTGGTGCGGCACGAAGGGCGACACGTCGCCGCCCATGGCCGCGATCTGGCGGACGAGCGTCGCGGTGATCGGGCGGACCTGGATCGAGGCCGGCAGGAACACGGTCTGGATTTCGGGGGCCATCGCGCCGTTCATGCCGGCGAGCTGCATCTCGTAGTCGAGGTCGGTGCCGTCGCGCAGCCCGCGGATGAACAGGCTAGCCTTGCAGCGGCGGGCCGCGCTCACCGCGAGGTCGTCGAAGGTGGCGATCTCAAGCTCCGTCCCCTCGGCCTCGGCCAGGGGCCGGCAGGTCTCGATCAGCAGCTCGGCTCGTTCTTCGGCGGTGAAGAGCGGCGCCTTGCCGGGGTGGACGCCGATCGCGATGACGAGGCGCGGCACAAGCCGGCAGGCCTGGCGGACGACGTCGAGATGGCCGTTTGTGACCGGATCGAAGGAGCCGGCATAGAGCGCGATGCGGTTCATGCCCGCAACGCCCTAGAGGATTTTCATGACGAACGGAACCGCCGCTCCGGCCGAATGGGCCGGGAGCCCGAAACGCGAGAAGGGCGGAAGCTTGTGCCTCCGCCCTCCTCGCGTGTTCCGATCGATGCAGGCGCCTGGGCGCTTGGCGGTAGATCCTAGTAGGTGCCGAACTTGTAGTTGATGCCGGCGCGAGCGAGGCTGCCCTCGGTCGAGACGCGCGAGATGTAGCCGATCCCCGGGGTGCCGGCCGGGCCGACGTTGGCGACGACGAGGTTGCGGCTTCCGAGGTCGTAGCGGATGTACTCGCCCTTGATCGTCACGGCGCTGGCACGGAAGACGTTCAGGAAGGACTCCGTCGGCAGCGCGTACTCGATGCCGCCGCCGTAGGCGTAGCCGGTTTCCATGTTGGAGCGGCGGGCGGCATAGGTCACCGGCGCGCCGGTCTGGAAGGTGACGGACTGTGTCACGTCTCCGTAGGCGAAGCCGCCGGTGCCGTACACGAACACCCGGTCGAAGGCGTAGCCGACGCGGCCGCGCACCGTGCCGAGGTAGTTGAGCTCGGTGCGGTAGCTGTTGGTCAGGACGTTGGCGTTGAAGACGGGGTTGAAGATCGTCTCGGTGCGGCGGTGCTGCAGATCGGTGTACTGCGCGTCGGCCTCGACGCCGACGACGATGCCGGAGCCCGGCGTGAACTGGAAATTGTAGCCGATCTGGCCGCCGCCGGTGAAACCGTCCTGCGGCAGCGGCACGCTCGGGCGGCGCAGGTTGCGGTCGACGTTGAGCTGCAGGGCGCCGATGCCGGCGGTGCGGACGTTGTCACGCTCCGAGAAGGCGTAGCCGGCGTTCGCGCCGAGGTAGAAGCCGGTCCAGGTGAAGACCGGGACGGGCGTGAACACCGGCGGCGGCGCGCGGCGCGGAAGGTCGGCGGCGCCGGCGGCGGCTGCGAGGGCCGTCGATGCGACGGCGGCGAGGGCGATGGACTTCAGCACGGGCGGCATCCGGGGTTGGTGTCTGGTGTTGCCGACCAGTAACCCCAACAGCCTCCTCTATGATATGACTTAACGGCAACACTCGGAAACAGGCGTTTTCTGAATTTCCGTGACATGCCGTAGATCTATACGCTACGTTTCTTACAGAAAATTCATCCGTCGAATCTGAACTTTTTTGCGACCGCATCGCGCGGCGGCGCGGCCCTGCAGGACGACCGAGCCGTCCTGCAGGGCGCCTCGCTCACACCGCCTCGTCGGCGATCTCGCCGCCCTCGTCCTCGCCGGCGATGTGCTCGACCGAGACGACGCGCTCGTCCTTGGCGGTGTCGAACACCGTAACGCCCTGCGAGGCGCGGCCGACGACGCGGATGTCGTCCACCGGCACGCGGATCAGTTGCCCGGCATTGGTCACGAGCATGATCTGGTCGCTCGGCTCGACCGGGAAGGAGGCCACTAGGTTGCCGTTGCGGGCGTTGACCTCCATCGCCTTGATGCCCTTTCCGCCGCGGCCCGAGGTCCGGTACTCGAACGACGAGGTCCGCTTGCCGTAGCCGCGCTCGGCGAGCGTCAGCACGAACTGCTGGTTGGCGCCCATCTCGGCGTAGCGCTCCTGCGACAGCAGCGGCGCGTCGGTGGCGGCCTCCTCGGCGTCGGCGTCGTTCGCTTCGGGCGCGGTGTCGCCGATGACGGCGCGCTGCATCTTGAGGAAGCCGACCCGCTCCTCGGGTGTCGCCTCGAAGCTGTTCAGGATCGTCATCGAGATGACGCGGTCGCCCTTGCCGAGGCTGATGCCTCGCACGCCGGTGGAATCGCGGCCCTTGAAGACGCGGACGTCCTCGACCGGGAAGCGGATGCACTGGCCGAGCGCGGTGGTCAGCAGCACGTTCTGCTCGGGGCGGCAGATCTCGACGTGGACGATGTGGTCGCCCGGATCGAGCTTCATCGCGATCTTGCCGTTGCGATTCACCTGCACGAAGTCGGACAGCTTGTTGCGTCGGACGCCGCCCGAGGCGGTCGCGAACATCACGTCCAGCGTCTCCCAGGAGCTCTCGTCCTCGGGCAACGGCATGATCGTGGTGATGCGCTCGGCCTGGTCCTGCAGCTGCAGGATGTTGACCAGCGCCTTGCCGCGGGCGTTCGGCGCCGCCATCGGCAGGCGCCAGACCTTCTCCTTGTAGGCCTGGCCCTGGCTGGAGAAGAACAGCACCGGCGTGTGCGTGCTCGCCACGAACAGGCGGGTGACGAAATCCTCCTCGCGGGTCGACATGCCGGAGCGGCCCTTGCCGCCGCGTCGCTGGGCCCGATAGGTCGAGAGCGGCACGCGCTTGACGTAGCCGGCGTGGCTCACGGTGACGACCATGTCCTCGCGCTGGATCAGGTCCTCGTCGTCGACGCTGGAATCGTAGTCGAGGATCACCGTCCGCCGCGGGGTGGCGAACTGAGTGCGCACCTCGGCGAACTCGTCCTTGACGATGGTCTGGATGCGTGACCGCGAGCGCAGGATGTCGAGGTAGTCGGCGATCTCGTCGGCGAGCGACTTAAGCTCGTCGCCGACCTCGTCGCGGCCCAGAGCCGTCAGGCGCTGCAGGCGCAGGTCGAGGATCGCGCGGGCCTGCACCTCCGAGAGCCGGTAGGTGCCGTCGTCCTTCACGCGGTGGCGCGGATCGTCCACCAGCGCGATGAGGGGTGCGATGTCGTGGGCCGGCCAGTCGCGCGCCATCAGCGCCTCGCGCGCCGAGTTCGGATCGGGCGAGGTGCGGATCAGGCGGATCACCTCGTCGATGTTGGCCACCGCGATGGCGAGGCCGCACAGGACGTGGGCGCGCTCTCGGGCCTTGTTCAGCAGGAACTTGGTGCGGCGGGAGACGACCTCCTCGCGGAAGTCGATGAAGGCCTGGAGCAGGTCCTTCAGGTTCATCAGCTCGGGGCGTCCGCCGTTCAGCGCCACCATGTTGCAGCCGAAGGAGGATTGCAGCGGCGTGAAGCGGTAGAGCTGGTTCAGCACCACCTCCGCCATCGCGTCGCGCTTGATCTCGACGACGATGCGCATGCCGTCGCGGTCGGATTCGTCGCGCAGGTCCGAGATGCCCTCGACGCGCTTCTCCTTGACCAGCTCGGCGATCTTCTCGACCAGCGTGGCCTTGTTCACCTGGTACGGAATCTCGGTGAAGATCAGCGCCTCGCGCTCCTTGCGCAGCTCCTCCACGTGGGACTTGGCCCGCATGATGATCGAGCCTCGTCCGGTGGCGTAGGCCAACCGCGTGCCGGCGCGCCCGAGGATCGAGCCGCCGGTCGGGAAGTCCGGCCCGGGCACGATCTCGGTCAGCTGCTCGATGGTCAGGCTGGGATCGTCGATCAGCGCGATGCAGGCGTCGATGAGTTCGCCGAGGTTGTGCGGCGGGATGTTGGTCGCCATGCCGACGGCGATGCCGCCGGCGCCGTTGACGAGAAGGTTCGGGAAGCGCGCCGGCAGCACCGAGGGCTCTTCGCGCGACTCGTCGTAGTTCGGCTGGAAGTCGACGGTGTTCTTGTCGATGTCGGCGAGCAGCGCGGTCGCGGGCTTGGCCAGGCGCGATTCCGTGTAGCGCATGGCGGCGGCCGGATCGCCGTCGACGGAGCCGAAGTTGCCCTGCCCGTCGATGAGCATCAGGCGCATCGAGAAGTCCTGCGCCATGCGGACCAAGGCGTCGTAGATCGATTGGTCGCCGTGCGGGTGGTAGAGGCCGATCACGTCGCCGACGATGCGGGCCGACTTGACGTACTTGCGCTCGGGCAGGTGCCCGCTCTCGTAGGCCGCGAACAGGATGCGCCTGTGCACCGGCTTGAGGCCGTCGCGCGCATCCGGCAGCGCCCGGCTCACGATCACGCTCATCGCGTAGTCGAGGTAGGACCGGCGCATCTCGTCGGTGATGGAAACGGGCTTGATGTCGCTGGCGGGCGGCGGCGTGCCGGCCCCTGTCTCGTCGTTGTCGGCCAAGGGCTTTATCCGTGTGGCGAAGGCCCCGCGTCCGGAGCCGGTGTCTGGTGCGGCGCACGCCGAAAGGCCGCGGGCGGCACGACGTGGGGGAAGACGAATGATATCAGACGGTTAATTATTCCTCCCGCGGCACCGGCGCAAGCACCTGATCCACCCCTGTCCGGCGCTCTTTTCGAGAGCGTCAACGACGCTCGCAACCGTAGGATCGCGTGCCGGAGCGTGCATCTCCACAGACCGGCCAAGCTCGCCCCGGAACGCTGCCGAACGATCCGCAAGGTTTGGGTGCGGTGCGGGGAACAACAGCTGGGCCGGCAGCTTCTGTGACAGATGTGGCTGTTCACACCCGGCTCCGCGTCGGGGATCGCCTCTGCGCGATTCGAACCGGCCACGAGCCCTGAAACGATGAGGATGCTGGCCTGATGCGGCGCACGCACAACATGCCCTTCGGCGCCGAGATCGCCGGCGACGGCGTCCGCTTCGCGCTCTGGGCGCCGACCGCCGAGGACGTCACCCTGGTGGTCGACGGCGCCGACCACGCGATCCCCGACGCCGACGAGGGCTGGCGCCGGACGACCGTGCCGGGGGTGGCGGCCGGCGCGCGCTACGGCTTCCGAATCGACGGCGACCTCGTGGTGCCCGATCCCGCCTCGCGCTTCCAACCGGACGACGTCTCGGGGCTGTCCGAGGTGGTCGACCCGTCGGCATTCGCCTGGACCGACGCCGCCTGGACCGGCCGTCCGTTCGAGGAGGCGGTGATCTACGAGACGCATGTCGGCACGGCGACGCCTGAGGGCACCTATGCCGGCCTTCAGGCGCGCCTTCCCGACCTCAAGGCGCTCGGCGTCACAGCGATCGAGCTGCTGCCGCTCGCCGACTTCAAGGGGACCCGCAACTGGGGCTACGACGGCGTGCTGCCCTACGCGCCGGACGCCGCCTACGGCCGCCCCGACGACCTCAAGCGCCTGATCGACGCGGCCCACGGCCTCGGGCTGATGGTCTACCTCGACGCGGTCTACAACCACTTCGGGCCAGCCGGGAACTACCTCCACGCCTACGCCAAGAGCTTCTTCACCGAACGTCACCAGACTCCGTGGGGCGCCGGCATCAACTTCGACGGCAAGGAGAGCGGCCACACCGTGCGGCAGTTCTTCATCCAGAACACGCTGTACTGGCTCGGCGAATACCATTTTGACGGCATCCGCTTCGACGCGGTGCACGCGATCCTCGACGATTCGCCCAAGCACTTCCTGGCCGAGCTCGGCGAGACGGTGCGGGCGACCTACCCTGATCGACAGATCCACTTGATGCTGGAGAACGAGGCCAACCAAGCGCGCTGGCTCGAGCGCGATGCGACCGGCAAGCCCGTCCAGCACGACGCGCAGTGGGCGGACGACTTGCACCATTGCTGGCATGTTCTGCTGACGGGCGAGGATTCCGGCTACTACGAGAGCTTCAGCGACAAGCCGGTCGAGCGTCTGGCCCGCTGCCTGTCGGAGGGCTTCGCCTACCAGGGCGAGCCCTTCAAGACGCTGGGCGACCATCCCCGCGGCGAGCCCTCGGCGCACCTGCCACCGACCGCGTTCGTCACCTTCCTGCAGAACCACGACCAAGTCGGCAACCGGGCGCTCGGCGAGCGCCTGAGCCACCTCGCCGACCCGGCGAGGCTCGACCTAGCCCGCGCCGGCTTGCTGCTCGCGCCCCAGATCCCGATGCTGTGGATGGGCGAGGAGTGGTCGGCCTCGACGCCGTTCCTGTTCTTCGTCGACTTCGCGCCGGACGAGGACCTGAACAAGGCCGTGCGCGAGGGACGCCGCAAGGAGTTCAAGAGTTTCGCGGCCTTCGCCGACGACACCTCGGTGATCCCCGACCCGACCGAGGCCGAGACCTTCGAAGCCTCGAAGCTCGATTGGGCGGAGCGCGAGCGATCCCCCCATCGCGAGGTCCTGGCCGAGACGACGCGCCTGCTGGCCCTGCGCCGGGACGTGGTGGTGCCGCTTGCCAAGTCCGGCTATCGCGGGGCCAAGGCGAACCTGCCCCGTGCAGACGTCGTAGACTGCACCTGGTCCTACGACGGCGGGACGCTGCGCTTCGTCGCCAACGTCGGCAACGGGCCGTATTCCGTCGAGGCCGGCGACGACACGCTGGTTTGGACCAATGCGCCGGACGGCACCGGTGCAATTTTGCCCGCTTGGACGGGCGTATTCCTGACGAAAGCGGCCCGATGAGCAGCGCACTGCAACGCCTGGCCGACCTGGCCGGCATCGCCGACGGCTACGTCGACGCCTTCGGCAAGCCGGTCGAGACCCCGCTCGAGGTTCGCCGCGGCATGCTCGCCGCGCTGGGCTTCGCGGTCGAGAGCGACGACGCCGTCGCCCGCAGCCTCGCCGAGGCCGAAGCGTTGCGGAACGGCCTGATCCCGCCGTTGCTCCCGGTCGAGGCGC
>NZ_VRUX01001009.1:0-954 GCF_008039885.1 Methylobacterium sp. WL103 | reverse complement strand
CGCCTGCGCCGCGCGGGCCTGCGCCCGACGCGCCAGCGCCTGTCGCTCGGCTGGTTGCTGTTCGGGCGCGGCGACCGCCACCTGACGGCGGAAATGCTCTACGACGAGGCGATGCGCGCCAAGGTTCCGGTGTCGCTGGCCACCGTCTACAACACCCTGCACCAATTCACCGAGGTCGGCCTTCTGCGCCAGCTCGCGCTCGACGGGTCGAAGGCGTACTTCGACACCAACCCCTCCGAGCACCACCACTTCTTCCTCGAGGACGAAGGTCAGGTGATGGACATGCCCGATTGCGGCATCACCGTCGAATCGCTTCCCGACGCGCCGGAAGGCATGGAGATCGCCGGCGTCGAGGTGATCGTCCGCCTCCGCCGCCGGGCCGGCGCCCGCCGCCAGAGCTGAGCGGCCGTCAACGTCTCCGAATCGAAGAAGGTCCGGTGCGAACCGGGCCTTTTTTCTTAGTCGACCTTCTCGTTCGGGTAGACGCCCCACAGGCGGTCCTGGTGGATGTAGCCGTCCACGTCGCGCTTGGAGGGCAGCGCGACGACGAGGCGGCACCACGATCCGGTGCAGCTCTTCACGCTGCCGATCACGCCGGCCTCCAGGCGCGCCTCGTCCTCGGCGCCGTCGTCGGCCCGCGCCCGCAGCGGGATCGCGGCCTTGTCGGCGCCCTTCGAGGCGGTAACGATCGCGGTGCGGCGGCCCGACAGCAACGAGTGCAGGACCCACCCCTCGGTCCCTTCCGAATCGCGGATGCGGCGCCAGGTCTCGAACTCGGCGACGATCTCCACCGGCATGCCGGCGCGCTGGAACACCCAGAGGGTGCGGTGATCCTTCGAAGGCCCCTCGCGCAGGTTCACGCGATCGGTCTTGAGGCTGGCATAGCGCGGCAGCGGCAGCTTGGTGACCGGACCCACGCCGGATTCGGGGCCGCCGCCCGCGGCGGGCGCGGCC
>NZ_VRUX01001008.1:0-955 GCF_008039885.1 Methylobacterium sp. WL103 | reverse complement strand
GGGCAGGGCGCCGGCGGTCGCGAAGCCGACCACGTCGACGAAAGCCGCCTCCGGCGTCTCGGAGAACAACGGGTTGCCGACGAGCTGGGCGAGGCCGGGCAGGGCACCCGAGGTCACATGGGCGCCGAGCGCGGCGTAGCGCTTGGCGAGGGCGTCGGTCTCCGCGCCGAGGATCAGAATTTCGGGCGCCGGGCGGACCTTCGCCGTGGCGAGGTCGATCCGCGCGAGGTCGGCCGCGAGGTCGGGGCCGATCGGGAAGCCGCCGAGCGACAGGTGTCCGGGCGGCTCGGTCGGCACGGTGCCGTCCGAGAGCTGGTTCACCGCGGGCGCCCGCAGCTTCATCTCGCGCAGGTAGCCGCGCCCGGTCCGGCACGGCGCCAGCAGCGCGAGCCGGTCGATCCCGCCCTCCTCGGCGACGAGCGCCGCCAGGGTTCCCCCGAGCCGCAGGCCGACGAGGACGACCTCCGTCGACCCGGCCTCCTTGCGCAGGACGCGCACCGCCCGGCGGATCGCCCCGAGCCACGCCTCCAGCGTGCCGGCGCCGGCATCCGTGGAATCGCCCTCGCCCGGATAGTCGAAGCGCAGGGTGGCGCAGCCGGTGGCGGCGATCCGCCCGGCGAGGTCCCGCCACGGGCGGTGCGCCGAAAGCTGCTCGAATCCGGTCGCCCCACACAGGATCACGCCGCGCCGGGCGGTGCCTGGGCTGAACCAGCCGAACAGGCCGTCGACGACGACCGGTTCCGCTTCGACGGGCGACGGATGTGGGAGCGGCGGCGCGTGCATCATCGAGGTCTTAGAACTTCACGATCTCGTTTGTGTTCACAGCGCGAACGATCCCGTGCGGATTCCCGCCGCCGACGAGGGCGATGCGGCGAGACGCGCCGGGGGCGAGGTGGAAGCCGTCGTCGGCGGGCCGGGCGCCCGCCTCGGTCTCGATGCGCACGCAGAGCGCGTG
>NZ_VRUX01001007.1:0-956 GCF_008039885.1 Methylobacterium sp. WL103 | reverse complement strand
CGTTCGGCGAAACCGCGCAGGGCGACAATGCCGAGCGGTTCGAGGGCATGCGCCAATCCGTCGATGAAAGTGTCGGTGGCGATCAGCGGCGTGTCGTAGGTCTTGCACAGGCGCTCGACGCGAGCGAGCACGTTGAGATCGCGGCCGATCGCCGTGAAGTCGACCCGGTCGCCGCCGCCGATATTGCCGTAGGCGATCTCCCCGACATGAAGTGCGACGCCGACCTCGAAGGCAGCTGTGTCACCGTCGCGCAGGGTCGCAAGCGCAGCGAGTGCGGCCTCGGCGGCACGCAAGGCGGCACGGCGCGCCGCGGCCTCGTCGCGATCGGCATCGAACACGGCTAGTAGCCCGTCGCCGATATATTTCAGCACCTCGCCGCCTTCCGCCTCGATGGCCGGCACGATGGCATCGAACATCCGGTTGAGGGCGGCCACGACACGGTCGGGGCTCTGCCGGTCGGACAATTCACCGAACCCGCGCAAGTCAGTCAGCATCATCGCGGCCCGCATCAGACGTACATCGCCGCGCCGCACTGTGCCGGCCAGGATTTGCCGTGCCGGGTCGCGCCCGACATAGGCGCTCAGCACCGCGCCGAGCATGTCGTCGAGCGCCTTGATCTCGAACAGCAGCGAGAACGGCTCGACCAGCGCCAGCAACGTGTCGATCTCGATCGGCGTGAAGCCGCCCGGTCTCGCTGTGGCCCAGGAGGCGGCGCCCATGCGTCCACGCGCGGCGCGCAGCGGCACGATGAGGTAGTCGGTCAGACCCTCGTCGCGAAGCTCGCCGAGCACGGGAAACGGCAGCGGCCCATCCCCGTCGAGACGGTATCGGAACGGGGTACGGGTCTCGACCACGTGCTCGACGGTGTTGCCGTGAAAGGTCGGCGTGCCCTCGATGCCGTGGCGGCGACGCAGGGCTAGGCTCGACGCTCCTGGATGCCAGACGCGCATCACCCA
>NZ_VRUX01001006.1:0-960 GCF_008039885.1 Methylobacterium sp. WL103 | reverse complement strand
TTCGGCGACAAGCGCCCCTCGATCGAGCCGGTGATCGGGGTCGGCGACTACGTCGCCGTCTCGGTCTGGGAAGCCGGCTCCGGCGGCCTGTTCTCAGGACCCCTCGTCGCCGACCGCTTCTCCGCCGGCTCGAAGTCCGCCCTCATCCCCGAGCAGGCGGTCGGCCGCGACGGCGCGATCTCGGTGCCCTACGCCGGGCGCATCCACGTCGCCGGACGCCGCACCCAGGACGTCCAGACGCTGATCGAGAACGAGCTCGCCGGCAAGGCGATCCAGCCGCAGGTGCTGGTCTCGGTCACCAAGCCGATCTCGCAGGCCGTCACCGTCACCGGCGAGGCCGTCGCCAGCGCCCGCCTGCCGCTGTCCACCGGCGGCGACCGCCTCCTCGACGTCGTGGCCTCGGCCGGCGGCGTGCGCTCGCCCGTCTCCGAGACCTTCGTGCGCCTCTCGCGCGGGGACCGCACCACCACCGTGCCGATGACGACCCTGGTGGCCAACCCGCGCGAGAACATCTACCTGCGCCCCAACGACGTGCTGACGCTGGTGCGCGACCCCCAGACCTTCCTCGCGGTGGGCGCGCTCGGCAACGCCACCGAGCTGCCGTTCTCGGCCGAGGGCATCACGCTGGCCCAGGCGCTGGCCAAGGCGCGCGGCCTGTCCGACTTCCAGGCCGACCCCGCCGGAACCTTCGTGTTCCGCTTCGAGCCGGCTGCGGTGGTGCGCCGCCTCAACCCGGCCTCGCCGCTGCTGACCACCCCGGTGGTCCCGGTCGTCTACCGCATCGACATGCGCGACCCCAACAGCCTGTTCACCTCCCAGGCCTTCCGCATGCGCAACCGCGACCTCGTCTACGTCTCCAACGCCCCCTTCACCGAAGTCTCCAAGGTCGTCAGCGTCTTCTCCACCGTCGCAGGACCCGTCGCCTCCGCCGCATCCGTCTACGCCTACGCACGGTAGACG
>NZ_VRUX01001005.1:0-961 GCF_008039885.1 Methylobacterium sp. WL103 | reverse complement strand
ACATCGACGTCCCGGCCCCCCCCGCCCCGGCGGTCGAGCCCGCGCCCTGGCATGCGGGCCTCGCCGTCGCCCACGATTTCGGCGCGCACCTGCGCAGCGCCGACCCGATGCCGTTCCTCGTCGGCGGCGCCGGCTTCGTGCTCGGCATCCTCGCGACGGTGCTGATGCGAGCCCGCCGGGGCGTCGCGGCGGTCGCGCTCCTCGTGCTGGCGGCCGGGCTGCTGTTCGCGCCCTCCGCCTTCGCGCACGGCGACGACGACCACGACGCGCCGACGCCGATGGCCGCCGCCGGCGCACAGGACCTCGCCCGGCGCCTGCCCGACGGGTCGGTGTTCGTGCCGAAACCCACCCAGCGCGTGCTGACGCTGCGCACCCTCGTCACCGCATCGGGCGTGCTGGCGCGGACCACGGAGCTGCCGGGACGGATCATCGCCGACCCGAACGGCAGCGGCGTGGTGCAATCCTCGGTCGGCGGCCGGCTGTCGCCGCCGGAATCCGGCCTGTTCCCGCGCCTCGGCTCGCCGGTGCGCAAGGGCGAGGTGCTGGCCTTCGTCACGCCGCCGGTCCAGGCGGTGGACGTGTCGGACATGCGCCAGCGCCAGGGCGAGCTCGACCAGCAGATCGCCATCGTCGCGCGCCGGGTCGAGCGCTACCGCAAGCTGAGCCCCGGCGGCGCGGTCTCGCAGGTCCAGATCGACGACGCGGACGCCGAGCTCAAGGGCCTGGTCGACCGCCGCAAGGCCCTCGACGGCGTCCGCTCGCAGCCGGAGGCGCTGGCGGCGCCGGTCTCGGGGGTGGTCGCCGAGGCCAACGCGGTCGCCGGCCAGATGGCGAGCCCGGGGGCGATGGTGTTCAAGATCGTCGACCCGGCACGGCTGTGGGTCGAGGCCCTGAGCTTCGACGCGCTGGCCAGCACGGCCGACGCCACCGCGCGGCTCGCCGACGGGCGCCGGCTCGAGCT
>NZ_VRUX01001004.1:0-962 GCF_008039885.1 Methylobacterium sp. WL103 | reverse complement strand
CCGCGCGCCTCGGCGAGCGCGTGGGCCTGGCGGGCGCTCGCGACGTCCACCGTCGAGGAATCGATCAGGAGCGTGCCGGCGGGAACCGCCTCGACGACCTGCGACCAGACCTCGATCACGTGCCGCCCGGCCGGCAGCATCGTCACCACCACGGCCGCGCCGTCCACGGCCTCCAGGACCGAGCCGACGATCCCGATCCCCTCCGCCTTCGCGGTCTCCAGCGAGGCCGGGGCGAGGTCGAACCCGCGCACCGAATGCCCGGCCCGGACGAGGTTGGCCGCCATCGGGCCGCCCATGTTGCCGAGCCCGACGAAGGCGATGGTTTGGGGCGTCGTGGTCATGGCTCCTCCGGTCGTGTCTCGCGCGCGGTGCTCCGCGGCGCGTCTTGTCTCGTGGCCCCCATCCTCCGCCCGCATCCCGAGGTGCCGCGTCAGCGGGCGCCTCGGGATGCGGGGGCTGGGCGGGAAGCGTCGGCCGGCACCGGAAAGACCGGGGCCGCCCGAGGGGCCAGCCAGGCCTCGATCCGTTCGAGGTCGACCGCGTCGAGCGTCGTCGGCGACCAGCGCGGCGTCTTGTCCTTTTCGATCACGGCGGCGCGGATGCCCTCGCGAAAATCGCCCTCGGCCAGCAGCGCCAGCGAGGCGTGGAACTCGCGTTCCAGGCAGTCCTCCAGCCGTGCGGACGTGCGGCCCAGACGCAGCAGACGCAGCGTCAGCACGAGGCTCGACGGGGATTTCTCCAGCAGCGTCGTGCGCGTCCGCGTCGCGAACTCGGACCCGTCGGCGGCGAGCGCCGCCAGGATGTCCGCGACGCGGTCGAAGGCGAAGCAGGCGTCGATCAGCGCCCGCGCCTCCGTGAGCGGGACCGGCTCCGGCGTGACGGCGCGCGCGTCGATCGCCCCCCGGACGCCGGCCTGTCCAGCGTCCGGGGGGAGGGCGGCGAGCGCGTCGACCAGGCCGGGC
>NZ_VRUX01001003.1:0-964 GCF_008039885.1 Methylobacterium sp. WL103 | reverse complement strand
GGCCGGGGGCGCGGCTCGCGCGAAGGAGCCGGCGGGCGGCCTCGGTGCGGGCCGATTCCGCCTCCGCGGGCGCGATCAGCCCACGTTGGAGGTCGCGCTCGATCTCGGCGAGCTGATCCTCGTAGAACGCCGTCTCGGTGACGGTGCCGGCCGCATCGGGGACGATGGCGACGCGGCGCGACATCGGCCAGAGCAGGGCCAGGACGGCCGCGGCGGTCATGCCCGCCAGAATGAACCAGATCGCCGTCATCACACCTTCGAAGCGGTCCCGGTTCGCCTGACGCGAGACCGCGGCCGCCTCATCCCCTCAGATTGTAAGACGGCCCTCGTCGGGACCGAATGGCCGTCGGCCGGATCGTAGAGACCGGCCGCAGGCGGTACGATGCCCGCTCTCGGCGTCACGGTGTCACGCAAGTTTTTCGCGATGACAAGCTTTTCGCGACGACGAGGGCGCGGACCTTTCCCGAACGTCCGCGATCAGTGCCCGGCCGCGCCCTTGGGCAGGTCGCCCGGCACCTCCAGCACCGCGCGCAAGCCGCCCAACGCCGCCTGCTCGAGGCGGAAGCGGCCGCGATAGAGGGTGGCGAGGTCCGCGACGATGGAGAGGCCGAGGCCGGAGCCGGGCTTCGATTCGTCCATGCGTCGGCCGCGCCCGAGCACCGCCGAGCGCGCCTCCTCCGGCAGGCCGGGGCCGTCGTCTTCGATCGCGACGAGAAGGTGGGGATAATCGTGGGCCTCCACCGCCTCGGCCCGGATCGCGACGCGGCCGGCGGCCCATTTCGAGGCGTTGTCGACGAGGTTGCCGACCATCTCCTCGAAATCCTGGCGCTCGCCGCGGAAGCGCAGGCCCGCCGGCACGTGGACCTCGTAGGCGATGTCCTTGTCGCGGTAGATCTTCCCGAAGGTCCGCACGAGGCCGGCGAGCGCCGGCTCGACGTCGGTCGAGGTCCCGAGCGTGCCGGCG
>NZ_VRUX01001002.1:0-966 GCF_008039885.1 Methylobacterium sp. WL103 | reverse complement strand
GATGGCGACCGCCTGCGCGGTGAGGCCGGCGGTCGCCATCCGCAGGGTGCCGAACGACCAGAACAGCGCGTCGAAGATGACGGCGCCCAGCGCGATCGCCCCGAGCAGGGCGGCGTCGCCCAACCGCCCGATCACCGTGGCGCCGACGAAGCCCAGCATCGGCGTCGTGACGTTGGCGATGGTCATCGGCAGGGCGAGCGCGAGGACGCGCCGCCCGGTGATGGGAAGGGGTGGGGTCACGCGGGCTCCCGATCGCGGTGGGGTTACCGCGAGACCGCGAACAGACGCGAGATCAGCCAGAGCGGCACCACCACGATGGCGCCGGCCAGGATCCACCCGCCGAAATCGTGGAACGTGGCGAGGCCGAGGTCGACGAGCGCGCGGGCCGAATCGTAGACCTGCCAGAACAGGCGCGCGGGCGTGAGCCCGAGCATCGCCATGAAGGCGCCGACGAGCACCGACAGGAACAGCAGCCGCAGGAACACCGCGGCCGGCGACCCGCCGAGGAAGCGGCGCATAGCCGAGGCGCGATAACCCGGCGCCTCGCGGTAGGACGCACCCGTATGGTTCTGACCCTGGCGGCGGGGGTCGTGCTCGACGATCATCGACATTCCTCGGAGGACGACGCCCTTCCAACCGCCCGAAGCCGGCGGAACCGTGACGGATGCACCACACCGGCGGCGAAACCGGATGGTGGTTCGGGCGTTAGGCGGTTTCGCTGCCCGGGACGAGATGGCAATGCGGCCCCGGCGCGCCAAGATGCGCGCGGGATTCGCCGACGCCCTCCGCCCGCGCGCCGCGTTGCCCCAAGAGACGCGTAAAGAGACGAAACGCCCCATGATCGACCACGCCTTGTTCGACCCGGCGACGATCGATCCGGAGACCAAGCGGCTCAACGCCGAGATCGTCGCCGCGCACGCGGCGCAGGCCGACCCGTGGTCGCTGCCGATCGCCGAGGTGCGCGCC
>NZ_VRUX01001001.1:0-970 GCF_008039885.1 Methylobacterium sp. WL103 | reverse complement strand
CCCCAAGATCGAACCCGGCCGCCCGGCTCAGCCGTCCTCTGCGGCGTCGGATCCGACGCCGCAGAGGACGGCTGAGCCGGGCGGCCGGGTTCGATCTTGGGGTTGGCGGAGGTCGGCGGATCGGTCCGGCCAGCCTCGGGCTTCGACGCCGGGGTGGGGGCGGACGAGGGCGAAGGCGAGGCGACGGAAGCCGCCGGCTTGCCCGGTTCGAACTTGCCGGCTTCGAGCTTGCCCGGCTCCGACTTCACGTGGATGCCCGGCGGCAGGGTGTCGGAGGGGCGGCCCTGCGGCGTCGCGGGCGCTCCGGGCTTGCCGGCCTGCGCGGGAGGGGCGTTCGGAGTCGTCGGGCCGTCCTTCGCGGCGCCCGGGGGCGGGGTTCCGGCGTTCGAGCGGTCGGCGTCGTTGGATGGTGGCTTCACGGCCGTTGTCTCTCCCGTCTCGACGTGCCCGGCGCGGCGGCTCTGCCGGCGCCCCGATCTCAAGCGTTTCCGCGACCCCGCGCCGCCTCGTGCGACGCCTTCCTACCATCCCCGGTTCGAACCGGGCGAGACCCGATCCGACGGCATCGCAAGGATGTCAGCACAGGCCCGCGAGGAGGTCGTCCTCGCGCGGTCGCCCAGCGACGAAATGGGCCGCGACCCCGGCTTGGTCCAGGGCTGCGGCCACGTCGTCCGACAGGCAGTAATGCCTCAACGCGCCGAAAGCTCCGCCGTGTCCGGCCGCTCCCGACAATCGATGCGCCACGCGTGCGCTGCGGCGGGAGTAGTGCAGGGCGGCATCGAGCCCGGGCGGCGTCGCGGCCAGCGCGGAAAAGACCGCGTCCGGCAGGTGCGGCACGGCCTCGGCCGCATAGGCCACGTGCGTCGCGATCGCGTAGCCCGCAGAAGTCAGCGCCGCCGCGGGCTCGGCCTTGCGCTCGGCGCCCGCCAGATGGAGCAGGCGCGCGCCGGCCGCGAGCCTGCCCCGCACC
>NZ_VRUX01001000.1:0-971 GCF_008039885.1 Methylobacterium sp. WL103 | reverse complement strand
CCGCCGGATTTCCCGGCGGCAGCAGCCTACGCCGTCGCGCGCCTGCGCAACCTCGCCGCCGGCGGGACCGCGACGGTGACCGACCTCTCGATCGCGTTCTCAGGTGCGGCGTTGGACCTCGCCGCCTACGACGCCCTGCGCACTGCGCTGACCGACCCGCCGCCCGGCTACACCATTGGGCGCATCGACATTGTGCCCGCGCGGGCCGACGACTTCACCATGAGCGTGTCGCGAAACCCCGGCGGCGGGCTGGTGCTCGACGGGTTCGTGGTTTCGGAATCCGCGCGGGCCGAGATCGGGCGCCTAGCCGGCGAGATCTCCGACGGCACCGCGGTCACGGACCGGATGCGCACCGCACGGGGCCTCGCTAAGGACGTCGACCCGGATGCGCTGGCGAAATTCCTGATCCGCCTGGTCGGGCTGATGCAGGGCGGCGGCGCGCGCTTCGACGGCGCGCGGGTGTCGGTGGCGGGCGATGCCGTGGACAGCCAGGCCGTCGGCGAGATCGAGGCGGTGATGCGGGACGCCCGGCCCGCCGGGGTCGGGGCGGGCTCGGTCGCGCTTGCGGTGAAGCCGCTCTCCCCCTACCGCGTCGCGATCCGCCGCGAGGCTGACGGCGTCAGCCTGTCCGGCCACCTGCCCGATGCCGAGGCGCGCGACCGGCTGCTCGCCGTGGTGCGCCCGCGCTTCTTCCGCGAGCGCATCATCGACCGCACCCGCATCGCCGACGGCGCGCCGCCGGACCTCGCTGCGGCTCTCACCGCCGCGGTGCCGGTGCTGGCGAGCCTGTCGAGCGGCGAGGTCGCGGTCGCCGACCGGACGCTGATCCTCTCCGGCACGAGCCTGTATCGCGAGGCCGCGGCGCGGGTCGCCGCGAACCTGCCGGCGGCGATGCCGGCGGGATGGACCGCGAGCGTGGCGGTGGTGCCGAAGAACCCGGCGCCGACGCGCGACCCCGAGACCTGCCGCAG